>JAHHTB010000057.1 GCA_020024855.1 Fusobacterium sp. | reverse complement strand
TCACTTTGTATTAGGAAGTACTTCAAAAACAGAAGAAAGAGTAGTATTTTTAGCAACTGGAATTAAAGCAGAATATAAAGGAGAAGATACTTATGATAGATAAATTTCTTGACTTTATAGAAGAACATTCAACAATAACAGGAATAATTATTTCAATTGTAGCAAGTTTTATAACATCTTTATTAATTATTTTGTCAGAAATTTAGTAGTTATATATGCAGTTATAATTGCAGATAAAATGGGATATAAAAAAGAATGCTTAAAAGTATGAAATTTTTTAGAATTAATATCTGCTTTATAATCAGCCAAAGCTGTTTCTCCGAAAGGAGTTAAAAAATAAGCATCATAATTTTGTCCTATTAAATTTCCACTCTCCCAATGAAGATGTGGGGGGTAATATGATATGATAAAAGAGAAAAAATGAAAAGAATATAAAAGAAAGCTAGATATAATAAGGGTTTATAGAAAAATAACACTGTGAAAATGAATGAAACAAAATGAAAAGAATATAGGAAAAAATGGGAAAAAAATAGGAATATGGACAGTGTCAAAAGAAAATAGTGGGAATGTTCGAGAATGTTCGGAACCTTGTTCGAGAAAAGGTTTTTTACATTCTTTTTTTATTTTTTGGAAAAATTGACGGTGTGCATTAGCAGGAAAATGGCACTTTTTAGAATTTGCATGAACAGTGTTGTAAATATAGTAAAAAACAAGATAAATGAAAACAAGAGAAAAAAAGAAAGACTGTCCACAGGTAAAATAAACACAGATAAAAAGTATATACTCTTATAAAAACTATACTAACCTAGTAAAATCAATATAAAAACAACCTGCTTCATTTTAGAAGCAGATTGATAAAAGTTATTAAAAATTATAAGAAATCCTGAAAAATTACAGTAAAAAATATAGAAATTTATTAAAAACCTAGTAAAATCAGTATAAAATCAACCAGTATACAAATTTATACTGGTTGAAACAGGGCGTTAAAAATTATAGTCTAATTTACAAATAACTTTACCTATTACAGAAAAATCGTCTGAAGATTTTATTGGAATAATGTTATATTCTTTATTAATAGGTATTAAAAATGTTTCTTCTGTAAAAGGATTATATTTGAATTTTTTTATAAATATTTGTTCATTTAACTTAAATAAACCAATATCTCCATCATCAAGAGTATCCATCTTTTTTATAAAAACAATATCTCCATCTAAAATTTTTGGAGACATCGAATCGCCAATAACATAAGTTCCAAAGTCTCCTTTTTTTCCTATTTTATCGGGTAATTCTAAATAATCAAGAATTTCATCTCCTTCAAAAGTACCTTTTCCAGTTCCTGCTGATGCATGAGAAACAATGGGTATCCTACTATTAGTAGAACACTTTTCAAAAAAATTAATATTTTCAATATTATCCACAAAAAAATCTGTAATTTTAATATTAAATAATTTAGCCATTTCTTCTAATTTATCAATGGGAGGAACTCTTACTCCTGCTTCATAGCTTGTAATTGTTCCTTTACTTACTCCTAAAGCATCTGCAAGCCCTTTTTGTGTATACATTTTTTTAATTCTTATATTAGCTATATTTTGGGCTAAGTTATACATAAAGTTCAACTCCTTTCTAAAAAAAATTTGACAATGTTAAACTTTTAGTATATACTAAGGACAAGATAAGTTATACTTAAAGTTTAATAAAAATATAAATATTACACTTAATTTATTATACCATTTTTTTATCTGTGATACAAATTGTAAATCATTGTCGTGGATACAGATTTACATAAAAGTATCTTTATTTTTTACCTTTGAATGATAAAAAAATATAAAATAATAATTTATAAAAAATTATCAAAAAATAAGGGAGGAATGATAGAAATTAACAAATCAAAATAGTAAAAAAATAAAATTACAAACTTAAAAAAATAATTTTATAAGCGAGGAGTTCGGCAATAACTCTGTAAAGTGCCATAAATGAGGAAAGGAGAGAAAAAATGAATAAATTGGAATTAATATTAAAAATTTGGAATATGACATTAGGAACAGCTTATCTTATATGGCTTGTTAGATTACTTAAAAATGAATATAAAAAATTAAAAAAAGGATTTTCTGAAGAACAAAATAGAATTTCTAAAAAATTAAAAGAAGATAAATTTTTAGAGAGATGTAAAAGTGGTGAAATAATTTCATTAGAAGGAATAATTGGAACTGATATATGGACTTTAATATTTACAATACGAAAAGAATATCCTGAAATAGAAATTTTATGGTTAGCAAGAAAAAAGAATGAATTATCTTTTGAAGTAGTCTCAGAAGAAAAGGCAGATGAATTAAACGAAACAGGAAACTACTTCATTACACCAATTTTTACTTCAAATTCTTTATAAAATTAAATACAGCTAAAATTTGAACAGGAGAAAAATGGGTTACCAAATAGAATTTAAAAAATATATCAGGTTGGCAACTTCCTAATTCAAATTTTACAACTTTAATAGTAGCAAGATGTTTAAAGTTTGTAATATCTTCACAAACAAATTCAGGGTGATCTACATAAAAACTTAATTTTGTTCTAGTAGGATTGGCATCTAAATATTTTTTTAATCGCATAGCAGAATCATAAGGTTTAATTTTCATTTTATATACCTCTATCAAAATAAATTTTAAATATATTATAACTTTTTGGAGATGGAAAAACAAGGAAGGAGAGTAATATGGAGTTATCAGAAATAAAAAGAGTTAAGGAATTAACTTCAGTGGAAAAAGTTAATGAGCATTTAAAAAATGGTTGGCAAATCATAACAATCTACCAACCTGAATATATGAAAGCTGTTCACTTTGTATTAGGAAGTACTTCAAAAACAGAAGAAAGAGTAGTATTTTTAGCAGCTGGAATTAAAGCTGAATATTAATTATTTGGAACAGAAAAAGGTCTACCAAGAACATAAATAGGATTAGACTTTAATAATTTAAAATCATCTTCTACATTTTGGCATACAAGTAATAAGATCCAACCTTTTTCTAAACGGGAATTACAAGCAAGAAAATCATCAGTTTCAAATACTTCAACAATATTTTGATACATTTTAACCTCCAAAGTTTTATTTTAATTATAACTTTTTGGAGAGAGAAAAACAAGGAAGGAGAGCAATGGAAAAATTAGAGATAGTTAAGTTTGAAGAGCAGGATATACAGCTTTATTCACAAGATAATGAGCTTTTAATGACAAAGGAAGAGTTGGCAAGAGCAATAGGTTTTAACACAGAAACAAGTTTTAGAAATTTTTTAGCAGATAATCCTGAACTTTATAATGAAGAATTTTCTTTTCTAAGAAAAGTAAAAAACCTAGAGGGAGGGATAGTAAAGAACAGAGAGAAAAGATTTTTCAATGAACAGGGAATTTATGAAGCTGCACTTCTTGCAAGAACTGAAAAAGCTAAGAAGTTCAGAAAGTTTGCAAGGGTACTTATAACAAAGTATCACAGAAAAGAAATGTTACCAGTAAGTTCTGACGCATTGATAACAAAGATAAAAATAACTGATGAAAAGCTGGATAAAATTGAAAGAATCTTAGTTGACAGACAAGAAACATTTAAAAAAATGAATGAAGATAGTGAGAAAGAAATCACACTTCTTGAAAAGCTGGAAGAAAAAATACAGATAATTGATTCAGTTAATGAAAGATTAAAAGCAATGGAAGAAAAGATAGGAGAAATAATAGAGTGTGTCAATGGAATAATAGACACGATGGAGGAAGAATAAAAAAGATGTTTGAAAAGTTCTATTTTGACCTTTTGAGCTTGAAGACAGAAATGCAGTTCAGAGGCTACAGTATATCAACTCAAAAAACATATTATAAGACAGTTAAGGAATTTTTAGAGGTTACAGGAAAAGAAGCTATTGATATTAAAAGAGATGATATTATCAAATTTTTAGATAATAATTTAAAACTTTTAGATATAAATACAGTTCTTGTTAAATTAAATGCTTTAGAATTTTTCTTTACTGAGATACTAGGAATAGATATTGCAGAAAACATAAGAAAATATAAAAGAGAATTTAAAACAAAAGAATTTTTAACAATGGAACAGTTAAATATTTTAGTTTCATCAGTTCCATCAAGAGAAAGGCTTATCTATAAAATAATCATAGAAACAGGAATGATTATAGATGAGGCAGTAGAACTTACTATAAAAGATTTAGTTTTAAAAGATAATGTTTGGAAACTTAAAGATTATAAGATTTCAAAAGAATTAGCAACTGAAATAACAGATTTTACAGAAAAAAATTACCTTGAATCTTATATTTTTACATTATCAAATGGAATAGAAAAAATTTTACCGCAAACAGCTAGATATTGGTTAAGAGCAAATACAAAAGAAATTTTAGGACAAACATATACATTTAATGATATTAGGCATAGTGTAGCTCTTGAAATGATTAAAAAAGGCGAAGAAAAAGAAGCAACTAAATATTTAAAAAATAAAACAACGGCAGGAATAAGACAATTTTATAAAAGAGCAGGTTATGATTATACAACAAAATAAAAAAGCAAAGATAAGATCTGAATTTGAACGGTTCTTCTTATCTCTGCCATCAGCGAGGGCTTATATATTAAGCCTTAGCTGAATTATACCACAAAGGGAGGAATAAAGCTATGGTAAAAGTTGAAGAATTAAAGGAATTATTAGAAAGTTTAAGAGGACAACATGGATATAAAAGAATGTGTGAAAAATTAGAAAAGGAGATAGAGAAATGTCAGAACTAGAGAAAAGAGTAGAAGTATATAGAGATAATCTATTTAGAATGACAGAATTGAAAAAAGGTTTAATAGATTCTGAAATGACTTTAGCCTCATTAAAAAGAGCTTTAAATCTAAGCCTTTACGACTGGAAAAAGCTTGTTAATGGTGAACTTAAAGAAAGAGAAGTTGAGGTTTGGGAACTTATAAATAAAACACCTGACTATATAAAAAATAGAGATAAAGAGTATAAAAAGTTTCAAAAAATTTTACTTGAAAAGGATACAAGGCTTTCAGACTTAGCAGAGGCATTAAATATAGACATCAATAAGATAATAAGGATTGTGAAAAGACTTAATGTGAACAGAGATGTTGAAACAGAAAAGAAAATTGAGGAATTTCTTGGGGTAAAAGTCTTTTAAATAGGGGGCTTTTATGGTTAAAGAATACGAAGGTAAAGAGCTAGAAAAACTACTTGGAAAGAGTAGAACACAGGTTTTAAGACTAGCAGAAAAAGAAAAATGGCAGGTGGTAAAGAAAAAAGTAGGTAGAACACATAAAAATTTTTATCTTGCTGAAGATGTAGATAACTATTTAAAAACTTTGACTGCAGTTCCAACTAAACCTGAAAGAATAAGAACAGTAGCTAAAATAGAGGCAAATGTAATAGATGAGCTTCCACTTTGGAATCAGAGAACAGCATGGGCAAGATATATTTTATGCAATAAACTTGAAGAAAGATACAATACACTTTCAGGCAGTAAGGGGGAAATAGTAGAGGAGTTTGTAGTAAATGCAGAAAAAGAATTTCCTCAGCAAATGGAAGTGATAAAAAAATTGAGTGTTCCTACTTTACGAAGATGGTTCGGAGTGTATTTAAAAAATAAAACTAATCCTTTAGCACTTAGTTCTGGGCATGGAGCTAATAAGGGAATGAGAAGAATAGATGCAGAGGTTTTGGAAGCTATAAGAGGACTTTATAAAAGTAAAAATAAGCCAAATATGATGTTTGTTTATGAAAGAATTGTAGCAATGTTTGGAACAGAAGCTATTTCTTATGGAACTATGAGAAATTATATAAAAAATGACATGACAAATATTGAAAAAGATAAGGCAAGAATGGGAAGTAAAGAGTTCAAAGATACTTATACTCCTTATGTTGTAAGAGGATATGATGACATAAAAGCCGGGCAAGTGTGGATGTCAGATGGACATGATTTAGAAATGATGTGCTACAGAGGAAATAAAAAGAAAGCTAATGGGGAAAGATATTATGGTTCTCCAAAACTAATAGTATGGATTGATGTAAAAAGTAGACTTATTACAGGCTGGACACTTTCATGGACAGAAACAACTGAAAGTATAGCAATAGCTCTTAAAAGAGGAATTGAAAAATATGGAGTTCCTGAACAATTATTTACAGATAACGGGAAAGCATATAAATCAAAAGTTCTTAAAGGAACAGATGAACTAGATGGTATTTATGCAAGTTTAGGCTTAGAAGTATCTCATGCTCTTCCTTATAATGCTCAGTCAAAGCATATTGAAAGATGGTTTGTAGACTTCAAAGAAACTTTTACAAAAGCATCTATCACGTACAAAGGTGGAAATATAATTGAAAGACCTGAAAGAATGAGATCTTTTGCGATGGATAAAATTGCTAAAGGAATGATACTAGAGCAGGAAGAACTTGAAACAGAAATTCAGAATTTCATAAATTATAAAAATCATGGTTATTATGCTTTAAGAAGACAAGCTGGACTTAAAGCTCATAGAGGTAAAGGAATGAATAATAGAACACCTCTAGAAGTTTTTAATGAAGAAAATCCTACAGGGCAAAGAAAAATGCTTTCAGATGAGAAATTAAGATTGTTATTCCTTTATGAAGAGATAAGAACAGTTCAACAGAATGGTATTGAATATCTTGGAAATACTTATGTACATGAGAACTTATATTTTCATCAGCGGGAAAAAGTTAAAATTAAATTTGATCCACATAATTTAAGAATAATTTATGTGTACTTAGAAACTGGAGAGTTTTTATGCAAAGCTGAAAAACTTGAAACAGCTGGTTGGAGCAATGATATTGATTCAATTAAAGCTAAGAAAAACAGACTTAAAAAGATTGCAAAACTTGAAAAAGAAATTATTAATATCAGAGAGGAGGAAAGAGAAGAAACAGGAGTTATTGAATATAATTACGAAAGAAAAGAAGAACAGAAATATATTGAAGTTAAGAAAAATAAAAAAGAAATATATCTTGGTAATGGAATATATCAAACGATTGATTAGAGAGGAGAAAAATGGACGCATTAAGAAGAGAATTAGAGCAATTTGTAGAAAATAATGGTTTCAGCTATTCAAAAGTAGCAAAAGCAATGAGTATAGGAACAAGTACACTTTCAGAATTTAGAAATGGTACTTATAAAGGAGATATGAAGACATTAGCTGAAAAAGTACAGGCATTCTTAGATAGACATAAAACTACTATGAAAAGAATTAAGTTTTCTGCCGATACAGAAGTTAAGAAAAGAGTTTTCTATACAATAGATATGATACAGAAGTATGTGGCTTCTAATGTTAAAGAAAGATTTCTTGAAAGTGCAAAAATTGCTTATATATTTGGAAGAGCAGGAATAGGAAAAACTCATGCTTTGCAGGAATATGTAAAAAGTTATAAAGGAAGATGTATATTTATAACTGCTGAAAACAATATAACTGATGTAACTATGATAAGAAAAATTGCTAGAGAATTAAAACTTGATTATCATGGCAGAATGGAAAACTTAAAGGAAGATATAAAAGATATGTTGAAATTTACTGAAACAATATTAATTATAGATGAGGGAGAACACTTAAAACCAAAGGTGATTGATATTGTAAGAAGTATAGCAGACCAAACAGGAATAGGAGTAGTAATTGCTGGAACTGAAAAGTTGAAACAGCAAATATGCTCGCAACGGGGAGAATATGAATATTTATTTAGTAGAGCTGTAATAAATATGTCTTTAAAAGATTTAGATATCAAAGATATAAGGCTTATTGTAACAAAATTTTTAGGAAGTGAAGTAGATCTTTATGCAGATAAAGAAATTACTGAAATGATAAATTATATAAATCTTACAGTAAAAGGATCTGCAAGACAACTTTCAAACTTATTAAGTCTAGCTTCAGACATAGCTTCAAGACCTGAAAACTTTGAAGATACAAAAGGAAGAATAACAATAGAGTATATTAAAGCAGCTATCACAATGCTTTCAATAATGTAGGAGGAAAAATATGAGAAATATAATTTTAGAGGACATAGCAAAAGAGATTTTAGTAAAAGACTATGGAGAAGAAGCAATCCTTATAGATGCAGAATTAAACGAGCTTTCAAAGCTCGTTATTAAAAGAAAAGATGTAATAATAGCATTAAATAAAGGAGTTTATACAAAGGAAAATAAGAAAAAATACTTTGAAATAGATAGTGATATAAAGAAAATTGTAGGAAAGATAAATGAAAAACTTGCTATTAAGTAGTGTTGATTTTAATAGTGTTGATTTAAAAAAGGTTGCTTGAAAGGAGTAAGCATGAGAGTTACAAAAGAAGAGTTTACAGGGCTTTTAAATAAACAAAAGAATTTAAAAGAACAGATAAAAATAGTAAGAGAAACTGCAGAGAAAAAAGTAGCAATTATTACAGGAAGACTAGCAGAAGTTGATTCTTTAATAGCAAGAGTAAAAGTTGATGAGGAGGAAAATTAAAATGACAGTAGATATAAAAAGTTTAACAACTGAACAAAAGAGAGCTTTATTTGAAGAAATGAAAAGAGAAGAAAAGGAAAAGGAAGAAAGAAAGCAAAAAGCTAGAGAAGACTATAAAAATGTAGTAGAAGACACAGTTATAAGAAATTTTGAAAAATTAAGAGATCTTGCTACAACATTGTCGAAAGTAAAAAAATCAGTGTTCGAAGATTTTGAAACAGCATTAAAGTTAAAAAGTGAATTATATGGAGTAAAAGAAAATCAACAATCTCATACTTTTACAACATCAGAAGGTTTTTCTATTACAATTGGGCATAGAGTAACAGATAACTTTGATGACACAGTTCATGCAGGAATTGAAAAGGTAAAAGGATATATTTCTAAAGTTACAGCAGGAGAAAAAGCAGAACTGGAAGAACTTATAAATCTTTTATTAAAAAAAGATAAAAATGGAAATTTAAAAGCATCAAGAGTTCTTGAGCTTGAAAGAATTGCTGAAAAAATTAATGATGAAGAGTTAAAAGATGGAGTTCAGATTATCAAAGAAGCATATAAGCCAGTAAAATCAAGCACATTTATAGAGGCTTATTATAAAGATGAGCAAGGTAAAAAAGTATATCTTCCACTTAGCATAGTAAATGCAGATATGGAGGAATAATATGTATCCAATAAGTGAGGGACAGATAAAAAAGATTCATGTTATAAAAGCTGAAATTAGAATGTCAGAAGAAGATTATAGAGCAATGTTAAAAGGAAGATTTAATGTTGAAAGCTCAAAGCAATTGAGCTTTCAACAAGCTAAAATAATGATTGAAACTTTAACAAAATTATATAAGAAAGAGACTGTTTTAACACCAGCACAACTTAGCAGAATAAATCATTTAGCTGATGAAATATACAAGGTAAATACATATCAAAGATTAAAAGATTGTATTGAAAGAAACATTGGTTACTCTGTACCACCTTCTGCTCTTTCTAAAAAAGAAGCAACGAAGATTATAAATATTTTGGAGGGGATAAAGAAATGGTTGCAGAAAAAGAAATAGATATAAAAAAAGACTGGAAAATTATAGAAAAAAAACTTTCTAAAAATTTTATAGAAGGAATGGAAGTTTTAAAATTAAGAATAAATAAAGATAATTTAGTATTTAGATTTCATCTTTATAAAAATAGAGTAATCTATCTTCTATTTTTAAATAACTATCTATATACAGGAACAGAAAAAGGTAAAGAGAAGCCACAATATCTAAATGAACATACTAAATATATTGTTCCTGCAAAAGAAAGAGAGAAAGCTAAAAAAACATATGTTAAAAACTCTGGGAAGAAAAAAGGAATAAAAGAATTTGAAGAATCTTTTTGGAACAAAAAAGTAACAGTCCATAACATATTATTTACTTCAAAGTTAAGTATAAAAAAAATGTTAGAAAGACAAAATGAAAAAATTTTTCTGATAGAGGAGGAATAAATGGCAAAAAAAGGAAAAATTGAAGTAGTCAAAGAACTTGAATATAAAGGAATTAAACTAGGACAGAAAGTAAAAGTAGGATACTGGGCTGATAAAGAAGAAATAATAATAGGTGTGGATTTGGATTCAGGAGATTTTTTGATAACAAATTCCGGGCTTAAAAAAACAATAGGAATAACTTTAAAAGAAGAAATAGAGGCAGAAGGATTTTTAAATGTAAAAGTTTTAGAGGGATATGAGAATATTGATGGTCTTCAATGGAGCTGGGCTGATAAAGATTATTTGGGATTAGAGGAGGAGTAAAATGTTTGAATTTTATGTAGGAATAGGAATAGCAGTGGCAATAGGTACAGCAGTAGGAAAAGTAATAGGAATGATTATAGAGGATAAATTTTATTTGTAGGGAGGTAAAAATGCTTAAGACTATATTTAGAGTTTTATTTAAGAGAAAAAAGAAAATAAAATATTTTTTAGTAAACTCTCCAAAACAACAGGAAGATGAGCAGTATGGTTGCTGAATTAAAGCATTGGACTAAAAAAAGATTATCACGAGAAGAAGCTAAAAAGTTGATCTTAGAGTATAGGAAAGGAAATCTTGAAGCAAGAGATAAAATAATCAAATACAATTTGTGGGTTGTTGGAACTATAAATTCTCGGTATGGAAATACTGAAGACGGCTATCAACAAGGAATACTTGGTTTAATAGAGGCGTTAGAAAAATATAATATAAACTCAAAAACACAGTTTTCAACATATGCTTATTATTGGGTACAACAATCAATAGGTAGATATATAAATAAAAATACATATAAAACAAGTCATAATTTAATATATTTACATAAGAGATTACAAAAATTTGAAGGAACAGAAGAGGAATTTTTTGAAATAAATCATCTAAATGAAAAAACTATAATTGCTTTAAAAAGAATGAGTAG
>JAHHTB010000056.1 GCA_020024855.1 Fusobacterium sp. | reverse complement strand
GTATTATATATTATATCAAATAAATTTAAAGAAAGGGGAAAATATGGTAAAGAAAGAATTAGTAGAATTATATATGAAGTATAAGAAGATGCACATTTATACTGAAGCTAAGAAAGAAGTTGAAGATTTTATCGAGGTTATGAAACTTGCTCTTGAGAGAGATGAGATTCTTATTTTAAGAGATTTTGGAACTTTTGAAATCAAAGAAACAAAGAGAAAGTCAGCTTTCAACCCAAGAACAGGAGAAGCAGTAGAATGTACTCCTAAAAAGTATATTAAATTCAGAGTAGGTAAAGAGTTAGAGGCTAGAATAAATGTTCCTAAAAGAAGAGGAAGAAAAAAAGCTATAACTGGTACAAAGTAAGTAAGGATAATAAAAAACCCCTTTCCTATGAAAGAGGTTTTTTTATTATCTATTTTTTATTGTCATCTTAACTTTTTCGATTCTATTTTCTTTTATAGAAATTATTTTAAAAATAAGATTTTCTGTTTCAATAATTTTTCCTACATAAGTATTATCTGGAATAATACCTAATATATTTATAAGAAAACCAGAAATAGTGTTATAATTTTCAGATTCAATTTTAACTCCAAAGTTTTCTTCTAATTCATCTAAGGACATAAGGGCATGAACAATATAATTTGAGTCATCAACTTTTTCTAACTTTTTAAAACTTGTATCATGTTCATCTTCAATATTTCCCATAACTTCCTCAACTAAATCTTGCATTGTTACAATTCCAGCAAATCCTCCATACTCATCTATAAGGACAGCCATAGATTTTTTATCTCTCTGCATACTTTTAAACAGTTCATCTACCTTTTTGCTTTCTGGAATAAGATAAGGTTTACGAAGAATAGATTTAATATCAACATTTTCAAACCCTTTTTTTCTAGCCTCAAGGATAAAATCTTTTAAGTGTAAGATACCAATGATATTATCAATATCCCCATCATAAACAGGAATTCTACCATGTTTTGTATTAAGTAGTTCATCTAGATATTGAGATACAGGAGCATTTACATCTATTGTATAAACATCTGTTCTTGGTATCATAATCTCTTGGGCTATAATATCATCAAATTCAAAAATAGAGTTTATCATCTCTTTTTCAATCTCATTAAAAACTCCATTTGCTTGTCCTACCTCTATCATAGAACGAATTTCTTCCTCAGAAACATTTTCTTCTAACTTTTCAGTTTTCATTCCTAAAATTTGTAAAATTAAGTTAGTTGAAAATGAAAGTAGCTTTATAAAAGGGGAACTTATCTTTGAGATAAAAAGTATAGGTTTAACTACAAATGTACTTATACTTTCAGCTTTTTGAAGAGCTACTCTCTTTGGAACAAGTTCACCAAAAACAAGGGTGAAGAAAGATAGTAAAAGAGTTACTAAAATAAGAGAAATATTTTCATTGTAAGGAGATGAAATCCCTAATTTTAATAAGATTGTTCCAAGTGGCTTTGAAAAACTTGTAGCAGCCGAAGCACTGGCAAGGAAACCAGATAAAGTGATAGCAACTTGTATTGTAGATAAAAACTTTGTAGGCTCTTCAAGAAGATTTAAAATAAGTTTTGCATTTTTATTCTCCTCGTTTTCAGCCATTAGTTTAATCTTATTTTTATTTACTGATACAACAGCTATCTCTGCACTGGCAAAGAAAGCATTTACTCCTGTTAAAAATACAAGAAGCATTAATTGATAAAAAATATTAACCGTGTCTGGAATGTCGTCCATAAAAACCTCCTAAATAATTTAAATTGACAAAATTTTAACATATTTTTCTGATAAAATCAAAAATTATTACACAGATACTACATTGGAAAATTATTGATAAAATATATATTTTGAGAAAGAAAATTTTTAATAAAAAATTAAGAAATATTCTTGTACACGAGAACAAATATTTAAAAAATTTTTTTAAAAATAAAAATATTTTTTTCCTATGTTAAAAACAAAATAGAATTTAAAGTATTTATTTTATAAAAAATGTTCGTAAATAATAAAAAATGTTGACAAATTGATGAAAAAAATATATATTATCAGTAATGAACACGAGAACATTTTTAATGTTATTATAAAAACAAAATATCAGGAGGTAGTTATGAAGAAGATGGTTTTTGTTGCAATAGTATCTGCATTAATTTTAGGAGGTTGTTCTTCAACAGGAGTAAAAAATCCTGGAGTAGAGAGAAAAATCACATGGGAACATGCTGGAAATCTTCCTGCACAAAAAGGTTTTGAAAAAAATATTGGAGTTGCTGGAGTATTATCTGGAGTTCTTAATGATAAATATGTGTTAGTAGGTGGAGGGGCAAACTTCCCTTATGAACCTGTTGCAAAAGGTGGAGCAAAACAATCTTATTCTGACGTATATTTATTACAAGAAAAAGATGGAAAACTTGAAGTTATGGAGCAAATAAACCTTGAAAATGAAATAGGATATGGTTCTTCTGTAACTACTAAAGA
Source organism: Fusobacterium sp. (assembly GCA_020024855.1). GTDB lineage: Bacteria > Fusobacteriota > Fusobacteriia > Fusobacteriales > Fusobacteriaceae > Fusobacterium_B. Next base: position 8,676 of record JAHHTB010000056.1, on the reverse strand, counting down.
TGGAGTTTATTATATTGGAGGTTCAGCAAATAAAGAGGCTGACAATGATATTTTATTTTTTAGTATGGTAGATGGAAAATTATCAGTTAAAAATGTTGGAGAACTTCCATTTACATTACAAAATGGAGTAGCAGTTGAAAAAGATGGAAAACTTTATGTTTTAACAGGAAAACAAAATGGAACAGCAAGTGATAAGATGATATCTTATGACTTAGAAACTAAAGAGGTAAAAGTTCTTGCATCTGTTCCAGGTGGACCAAGAACTCAAGCAGTGGCTCAAATATTAAATGGAGAGTTATATGTATTTAGTGGTGGAACATCAGTAGCTTATACAGATGGATATAAATACAATTTTAAAGACAATACTTGGACAGAGGTAGCTCCTGTTAAAGTAAATGGAAAAGAAATATCTCTTATTGGAGCAAGTTCAGTAAAATTAAATGAGAAAGAGATGTTAGTAATAGGTGGATTTGATAAAGCAGTATGGGATGATGCAAATAAAAATTTAGGAAGTCTAAAAGGTAAAAAATTAGATGACTACAAAGCTAAATACTTTGGTGCAGACCCTTATGAATTTAATTGGAATAGAGAAATCTTAGTTTACAATGCTGAAACAAATAGCTGGTCTACAATGGGAGAGGTTACATTTGATGCTCCATGTGGTGCTGGACTTTCAGTGATTGGAAATAAAGTTTACTCAATAAACGGAGAGATAAAACCAGGAATAAGAACTGATAGAATGTATTCAGGAACTTTATTAAAAAAATAAAATCAAAATAAAAGGTAAAGAAATATGGTTACTCAAAAAGAAATAGCTAAATTGCTTGGAATAAGTAGAACCACAGTGGCAAGGGCTATAAATGGAAGTCCTCTTATAAAAGATGAAACTAAAGAAAAAGTAATGAAGCTAATAAAAGAAATGAAGTATGAGAAAAATATAGTTGGCTCATCTCTAGCTATAAGAAAAAATAAAAAAGTCTATGCTTTTATAATCAAATCAAAAAATGAATTTTATACAAAAGAAATCATCTATGGATTGAAACAAGCAAGAGAGGAATATAAATCTTATAACTATACAATAGAGATAATAACAACTAATATTAATGATTCTCAAAGCCAGATTGAAACCTTAAAAAAAATTCTTGAAAAAGATGATATTGATGGGCTTATAATAACTCCACTAGAAAAGGAGAAAGTTTATGAGATAATAGAGCCTCATCTTGATAAAATAAAAGTGGTATCTCTTGGAATAAAATTAAGTGATAACATATATCATGTTGGACCAGACCATGTGAAACAGGGGAGAATAGCAGCTGGAATAATGAATGTTATTTTAAGAGAAAATGAAAAACTTCTTATAATAAACAATGGAGATGATAAAATATCATCAAAAGAATATTTGGAAGGTTTTTTAGAAAAAGCTAAAGAGGGGAAGACTGACATTGTAGGTCCATTGTATGCTGGTGGGATTGAAAACAGTATAAGCATGATAAAAAAAATCTGTGAAGAACAGGAAATAAAGGGTATCTATATAAATAGATATGCCCAAGATATATATCAAAAAATGCCAAAGAAATTTTTTAAGGACAAAAAAATAGTAGCCTCTGGAATAAGTGAAACTGTAAAAGAGATGATAAAAGATAAGATAATCATAGCAGCCATTATGGAAGAGGTTTCTAATGAGGGGTACATTTCAGGAAAAAGAATGTTTGAACTTTTATACAAAGGTATAGATGTTGAAAAGGGAAAATGGGAAATATCAAAATCACACATAATATTCTATGAAAATTTAGAAGATTATGTAATAAATATTGGAGGTTAAGAATATGAAAAAAGGTTTAAAAGTATTAGGACTAGGAATGTTATTTGGAGTTATGACAACAGCAGCACTTGCAGCAGAGTATAATTTAAAAATGGGAATGACTCCTGGAACAGCTCAAAATGAATATAAAGCAGCAGAATTTTTTGCTAAAGAGTTAAAAGAAAAATCAAATGGAAAAATAGAATTAGCACTTTATCCAAATGGACAACTAGGAGATGACGTTTCTATGCTAGAACAAATCTCTGGTGGAGTATTAGATTTTGGATTCTTAGAAATGGCTAGATTTAATATCTACTTCCCAGAAGCTGAAGCATTTTCATTACCATATATGATAAATGACTTTAGTCACTTACAAAAAGTTACTTTTGAAACTGAATTTGGTAAAAGTATAAGAGAGAAAGCTGAAAATGAATTAGGTGTTTTAATTCTTTCTCAAGGATATAATGGAACTAGACAAACAACTTCTAATAGAGCAATAAACTCTTTAAAAGATATGAAAGATTTAAAATTAAGAGTGCCTAATGCAAGTTCAAACCTAGACTATGCTAAATATACAGGAGCAGCTCCTACACCAATGGCATTCTCAGAAGTTTACTTAGCACTTCAAACAAACTCTGTTGATGGACAAGAAAATCCATTATCAGCAATAAAAGCTCAGAAATTCTATGAAGTACAACCATACTTAGCAATGACAAATCATATTTTAAATGACCAATTATATATTATGTCAGCATCAACTATGGAAAGTTTACCAGAAGATTTACAAAAAGTGGTAAGAGATGCAGCAGTTGAGGCAGCTAAATATCATACAAAACTATTCGTAGATGAAGAAGCTGGATTAATAGAGTTCTTCAAACAAAACAAAGTAACAGTTACAGAGCCTAACTTAGATGAATTTAGAGCAGCAATGCAACCTGTATATGATAAATACATGGATAAAAATAAAGAAGCTGGTAAAAAAGCAATAGAGGAAATCAATTCTGTTAGATAATAATTAATAATAAAAAACTATTTATAAAAAATTAAATTTCTAGTGGCATTTGCCACTAGAAATTTTAAATAAATAAGAAGAAAAGGTGGAAATTAATGAAAAAGATATTTGATAAATTAGAAGAGTATATAGGTGGAGCTCTTTTTATGGGTGTTTTCATAATACTTGTTTTACAGGTACTTTTTAGACAAGTGTTTAGAAGTCCTTTAGTTTGGAGTGAGGAGTTATCAAGATTAATATTCGTATGGGTAGCAATGTTAGGAATAAGTATTGGAATAAGAAAGCAATCACACATATTTATAGATTTCTTATACAATCGTTTTTCTCCAATGGTACAAAAGATAATACTTACATTTAGTCAGATACTAATATTTATATCTATTATTTGTATGGGTTGGTTTGGAAAAACTTTAGTTGCTAAAAAAGCTATGTCTAAAATAATAACTTTAGGGATTTCATCTAGTTGGTTATATTTAGCCCTATATGTAATTTCATTTTTAATGATGATTCGTTTCTTTCAAGCATATGAAGACAACTATAAAGAGAAAAAAGTATTGATACCTACAAAAGCATTTATAGTGGCTTTCGTTTTAATACTTGTAGGACTTATGGTAAAACCAGAAATTTTTAAAGCTTTAAGCCTAGCAAATTACTATAATTTATCAAAAAATGCAGGGCTTATAGCAATTATAGCTTGGATAGTAATAATGGTTATTGGTATTCCTGTTGGTTGGTCTTTAATGATTTCAACAATATTATTCTTTAGTATGACAAACTGGAAAGTGGCACTTTTTGCCTCAGCAAAATTAGTGGATAGCTTAAATAGTTTTAGTTTAATATCTGTTCCATTCTTTATTCTAACAGGAATTTTAATGAATGGTGGAGGAATAACAGAAAAAATATTTAATTTTGCAAAAGCCTTACTTGGACACTATACAGGTGGAATGGCTCATGTAAACGTTGCAGCCTCTCTTATTTTCTCTGGAATGTCTGGTTCAGCAATAGCAGATGCTGGAGGACTTGGACAACTTGAAATAAAAGCCATGAGAGATGAGGGGTATGATGATGATTTATGTGGAGGAATTACTGCAGCCTCTTGTATAATCGGACCACTTGTTCCACCAAGTATTTCAATGATTATTTATGGAGTTATTGCAAACCAATCAATTGCAAAATTATTCCTAGCTGGATTTATGCCAGGGGTATTAACAACAATAGCTCTTATGATAATGTGCTATATAATTTGTAAAAAAAGAGGATATAAAAAAGCTAAAAAAGCAACTTTTAAGGAGCAAGTAAGATGTTTTAAAGATTCTTTCTGGGCTTTACTTACTCCTGTTATAATAATTGGTGGAATATTTACAGGTAAATTTACTCCGACAGAGGCAGCTATTGTTGCAGCAGCTTATTCAGTATTCTTAGGTGCATTTATCTATAAAGAACTTACTATAAAATCTTTCTTTAATCATTGTATTGAGGCAATGGCAGTAAGTGGAGTTACTTGTCTTATGATAATAGCAGTTACATATTTTGGAGATATGATAGCAAGAGAACAGGTTGCAATGAAAATAGCAGCAGTATTCTTAAAATATGCTCACTCTCCATTTACAGTTTTAATATTAATAAATGCTCTATTATTCTTCTTAGGAATGTTTATAGATGCTTTAGCATTACAGTTTTTAGTTTTACCAATGCTAGTACCTGTTGCTAGTCAAGTTGGAATTGATTTAATATTCTTTGGAGTTATGACAACTCTTAATATGATGATAGGTATATTAACACCACCTATGGGAATGGCACTTTTCGTAGTTGCTCAAGTTGGAAAAATGTCAGTTACAACAGTTACAAAAGGGGTATTACCATTCTTAATACCAATATTCTTAACTCTTGTCCTTATAACTGTGTTCCCTCAAATAGTAACATTCTTACCATATTTAATTTTAGGTAAGTAGTAAAAAGGAGGAAAAAATATGCCGTTATCAGTGGATATGCCTTTAGAAAAATTAGAGGAATATAATGGAAGTAGTGTAAAGCCAAAAGATTTTCATGAATATTGGAAAGAGGCTTTGGAGGAATTAGAAAAAATTCCTGTTAATTTGAAAATAGAAAAAAATAGTTTTGAAACTCCATATTGTGAGTGTTATGATTTGTATTTTGAGGGGATAAATAAGGCAATTATCCATGTGAAATATTTAAAACCAAAAGGGATACAAAAAGATGAAAAGATACCAGCAATATTAGATTTTCATGGATATGGTGGTTGTAGTAAGGATTGGACTTACAAACTTCCCTATGTAGCTTGTAAAATAGCAGTGTTTTCTATGGATTGCAGAGGGCAACTTGGAGAGTCTACTGATGATTTTTTAGCAGAAAATGGTTTTAGAAATTGTAATCTAACTAGAGGAATTTTTAATCCCAAGGAATTATACTATAAAAAAGTATTTTTAGATGGGGTTAGACTTTCAAAGATAGTTATGGATTTTGATTTTGTAGATGAAACAAAGGTTGGGGCAATGGGATACTCTCAAGGGGGTGGACTTGCCCTTGCAGTTTCAAGTTTAGAGCCAAAGATAAAAAGTGTTTTTGCAGTGTATCCATTTTTAAGTGATTATTATAGATGTTGGAATATGGATACAGGAGCAGCCTATGAGGATATAAAAGAGTTTTTTAGAAAAAAAGACCCACAACATAAAAGAGAAGATGAGATTTTTAATAATCTAGGTTATGTTGATATTCAAAATATGGCTCACTTAATAAAGGGAAGTGTTGTGATGACAACGGGGCTTATGGATAAGGTGTGTCCACCCTCAACTCAATTTGCAACATATAACAAGATAAAATCTAAGAAAAAGCATTTGATTTTCCATGATTATGGACATGAAGATATGCTTGTGGGCTTACAAGATGAAAATATTTTGTGGGCTTTAGAACTTTTAAAATAAAAGGTGATGTAATTGAAAATAGTGGGAATTGATATTGGTGGTACTATGATAAAGTATGGGCTACTTTCTATTGATGGAAAAATTTTGGAAAGTGGTGAGATGAAAACTGAGGCTGAAAAAGGTGTGGAAGTTTTATTTGATAAAATTTCTTACATTGTAGAAAAATATCTACATGAGGATATTTTGGGAATAGCCGTGTCTGGTACTGGACAGATAGATGGAAGTATTGGAAAGGTAGTAGGTGGAAATCCAATTATTCCCGGTTGGATAGGGACAAATTTAGTTGAAAGACTTGAGAAAAAATATAATCTTCCAGCAGTTTTAGAAAATGATGTAAACTGTGCTGCTTTAGGTGAAAAATGGCTTGGTGCAGGTAGAGGGAAAGATAGTTTTGTTTGCCTTACAATAGGAACAGGTATTGGTGGGGGTATTGTTTTAAATGGTGATATTCTAAGAGGAGATACTTGTGTGGCTGGTGAGTTTGGACATATTCAAGTTGAAAAAAATGGTGAGAAGTGTCTTTGTGGAAAAAGAGGTTGTTATGAAAGATATGCCTCAGCCACTGCCCTTGTGAGAATGGCAAAGGAAAGAACAGGAAAAGATTTAAATGGAAAAGAGATTTTTGATAGAGAAAAGGCTAATGAACCTGTGTTTGTTGAAATTGTAAAAGATTGGGTAGACTATTTTACAGATGGACTTAGTACTCTAATCTATATCTTTAACCCACCTCTTGTAGTTATAGGGGGAGGGGTAACAAAGCAGGGAGATTATCTTCTTGATAAAATTAACAAAAGTCTTGAGGAAAAGTTAGGTGTAAACTTTAGAAAAAATTTAACTATTAAGTTTGCAGAGCTTGGAAATAATGCAGGAATTTTAGGAGCAGAGTATTTACTTCTTAAAAAAATAGGTAAAATAAATTAAAATTTTAAATAATATTGCTTATGGGCATATACAAGGAGTAGTAAAATGATATACGGAGAGATTAAAGATTTAAATAATTACAGAGGAATATCTAAAAACTTAGATAAGGCAATAGACTATATCTTAAGTGGAGAATATAAAAATGGAACTTTTGGAAAAAATGTAATTGATGGGGATAATCTTTATTTTAACTGTCCAAAAAACCCTATGACTAAAGAGTTGGAAGATGGATTTTTAGAGGGACATAAAGACTATATTGATATTCACATTGTAATTGACGGGGAGGAAAATTTAGGTTTTGTTCCTTTTGATGAGGTAAAAATTACAAAAGAATATGATAAAGAGGGAGATTATGAACTTTATGAGGGAGAGATAAAAAATCTTTTCTATTTAAATCCTAAAAAGTTTGTAATATTTTTCCCACAAGAGCCTCATGCAGCTCTTTTAAAAGTTGGAGAAGTGAAAGAGATAAAAAAAGTAATATTTAAAGTTTTAGTTTAAAACTTGTTTTTAATTTTTTAAAGAGGTGAGATTTTGATGGATAAATTTAAAAGTGTTAAGGGGAAATTAATTGTTTCTTGTCAAGCTCTACCAGATGAGCCATTACATAGTTCATATATAATGGGAAGAATGGCTTATGCTGCCTTAGTTGGTGGGGCAAGTGGTATTAGAGCAAATACTGTTTCTGATATAAAAGAGATAAAAACAACTGTTAATCTTCCTATAATTGGAATTATAAAAGAACAATATGGAGATAATAATGTGTATATAACTCCTACTGTGAAAGAGATTGATGCTCTTATGGCAGAGGGAGTTGACGTTATTGCTATTGATGGAACTAAAAGAGAAAGACCAGATGGGAAAACTCTTGAGGAACTTATGAAAGAAGTGAGAGCAAAATATCCAAACCAATTATTTATGGCTGATATTTCTTGTGTTGAGGAGGCTCTTTTCTGTGAGAAAATAGGTTTTGATATTGTGGGAACTACCCTTGTGGGATATACTGATTATACTAAGGGAAATGACCCACTTACTGAACTTGAAAAGGTTGTAAAGGCAGTTAAAATTCCTGTTATTGGTGAGGGAAATATTGATACACCAGTGAAAGCTAAAAAGGCTCTTGAGATTGGAGCTTATGCAGTTGTAGTTGGTGGGGCTATAACAAGACCTCAACAGATTACAAGAAAATTTGTAACAGAGATGGAAAAATAAAGAGAGTAAATAAAAAAGGAAAGTGTGAATGCACTTTCTTTTTTTACTTTTAAATATTTTTGTAAAATATATTAAAAAAATAATATAAAAAGTTGAAAAATGGTTAAAAAAGTATTATACTCTAATAATAGTGTTATTAGTAAATTAAAGTATATTTTAAAATTTTAGGGGGAAATTATGGAATTTAATTTAATTTTAGCTTATTTACCTTATGCTTTGATTACAAATTTTACACCGGGACCAAATAATATATTGGCTCTTAACTCAACAAAACTCTATGGATTAAAAAAAAGCAAGAATATATTATGGGGAATATGTATAGGTTTTTCAGTAATTATGCTATTGTGTGGTTTAATCTGTATATACATAGGAGAAATAAATCCAAAGTATTTACATATAATGAAATATGTAGGTGCAGGATATATTTTTTGGTTAGCCTTACATATTTTAATAAGTAAACCAAGTAAGGATATAGAAAAAAGTGAAAATGTTTCTTTTTTTCATGGATTTATAGCTCAGTTTATAAATGTAAAAGTTATTCTGTATGGTACAGTTTCTATATCAACTTTTGTTCTTCCCTATACTCAATCTCCTACAATTATTTTTGCCTTTGTGCTAGGTATGTCAATTTTAGGAGCTATTGCAGCTTTAGTGTGGGCATTAGCTGGAAATATGTTTCAGATTTTTTTGAATAAATATTATAAGATTTTTAACTTTTTAATGGCTGCTATATTATTAAAAAGTGCTTTTGATTTAATTTTAAAATAAAATAGTTTTTTATAATAACT
>JAHHTB010000055.1 GCA_020024855.1 Fusobacterium sp. | reverse complement strand
ATAAGTATATTATACAAAAGAAAAGCGCGATGAGCAATCGCGCTATTTTTTATAAAGTATAAGCTAAATCTACACCCATTTTTAAAAGTTCTTTTTTAGAATGTTTTTCATCTGGTGAAATCTTATAAATAATTTTACTTTCCACTTCTTTATCTGCTTTTAATTTTTTTACAGATTCAAGGGACATAGCCTCTATGAAAGCTGGATCAAGATAACGTATCATATTTGTATTTAAAGGAAACTCAGCACTTTCTTTAAACATAATAAGACAGTCATCATTTTCATCAACAGCCTCTAAAAACTTATCCAAGTTTTTCCAATCACAAGCCCCTTTAAGTTCAAAAATTATATTTTCTTTTTTTAAAGAGAAAGTAGAGATAAGTTTTTCAGTAGCAGATGAAAAATATTGAGCATCGTCTATATAATTAACTCTTAAAGTGTGAAAAAGTTTACAGTTTTTATAGCCAAGTTCTTCAGCAGCTTGATAAACTTTTTCTTGAAGTTTTACAAGAAAAAATTCAAGAATACCTTCATCAAAGGCAAGATCATAGACTTCTTCCTTATTAGAGTACCCACCTGCATCAAAGTCTTTTATAATTTTATATCCATATATGGTATTTTCTTTTAAGTCATAAACAGGAATAAACTTAAATTTAGCTTTTTCTAAAAGTGTTTTAAAAAGATTATTAACTGCCATTGATTCACTTCCTTTTATTGATTTAGTTCTTTAATGCTATTTATAATAAGGTTGAGATCTACAAATTTAAGTTCCTCAAGAATAGTTTCATCAGTAGAAAAAGGAAGAGATGTAGGAAGCTTTTCAGCAATTTGTAAAACTCCTCCAATGATATCAAGAGAGCTCATATTATTTTCAGTAGATAGTTTTGAAATTAAAATAGTTTTAAAAGGATTTTTACTATTTTCTATATGAGATATGATAGGATCACTTAAAATTTTATGTCCTTTTATAATATAACTATTAATTTTTTCAAGAATTTCAACTAGAGATTTTTCTTGTAAAAATATAACTTCATCAGTCTCTTTATAAAAATTATATACTTTAGGATTGTTTGTAATGATAATAAATTCCATAAAATTCCTCCAAAAAATTAAAGAATTATAATATAAATTATATCATAAAAGAAAGATTAAAAAAATATATAAATTTAGTAGATGGAAAATAAAAATATTTATTGACAATAAATATTTTTTGAAGTATACTCTTTTTTAGAAATAAAATCAGGGAGGCACAAGAAGAAAATGAAAAGGAGAGAATCTAAGAAAATGAAAAAAAATATTTTTTCTTGGGTCAGTTCATTTTTTAATGCTTTTTCAATATTTTTTAATTTTATTTTTATTAATTTTGTAGTTAAGGTATAACTATTTTAGTTATATCTTTTTTTTTATAAAATATTTGGGAGGTTTTAATGAAGGGAAAATTAATTCTTGAAAATGGTAAAGTTTTTGAAGGAAAAATTTTTGGAGAACTAACAGATGCAGTTGGAGAAATTTCTTTCAATACAGGTATGACTGGATACCAAGAAATGCTTACAGATCCAGCAGGACATGGTCTTATGACAGTTATGACTTATCCAATGATAGGGAACTATGGAATAAATACAGAGGATATGGAATCTGATAAGGTACAATTAAGAGCATTAATCATTAAGGAAGATGCTAAGTTACCTAACAATTTTAGATGTGAAATGACATTAGATGGTTTTTTAAGACAGTATAATGTTACAGGATTTAAAGGAATTGATACAAGATACCTTACTCAAATTATAAGAGATAATGGATCAATGAAAGCAATAATTACAGCAGAAGATCTTACTAAAAAAGAAATTCAAGAAAGATTTGAAAGTTTTTCAAATAAAAATGCAGTAGCAAAAGTTAGTTGCAAAGAAAAATATGAAATAAAAGGTGGAGAGAAAAAAATAGGTGTTCTTGATTTAGGAGTAAAGAAAAGTACACTTAATTATTTAGAGGGACAAGGTTTTGATGTGGTTGTATTCCCATACGATACAAAAGCAGAAGATATATTAGCTGAAAACCTTTCAGCACTTGTAGTTTCAAACGGGCCTGGAAATCCAGAAGATCTTGTTGAAACAATAGAAGAACTTAAAAAATTAATAGGAAAACTTCAAATATTTGGAGAAGTATTAGGACATCAAGTTCTAGCTCTAGCTCTTGGAGGAAAAATAACTAAACTTAAATATGGACACAGAGGTGGATACCCTGTAAGAAATATGAAAACAGGAAAAGTTGTTACAACTTCTCAAAATACAGGATATGTTGTTGAAGAACTTCCTGAAGGTCTAGAAATAACTTACCAAGGAATAAATGTAAAAACAATAGAAGGAATGGAAAGTAAAACTTTAAAAATTACAGGAGTACAGTTCATGCCTGATTTATATGAAAGTCCAAAAGATGTTTTTGTGAATTTTTTAAAATTTGTTTAATGGTTAATGAAATTTGAAAAATTATTAGATGGGAATTTTAGGAGGAAATAGATAATGTTGGATAAATCAATAAAAAAAGTATTAGTAATAGGTTCAGGACCAATTATCATAGGACAAGCAGCAGAGTTTGATTATTCAGGGACTCAAGCTTGTGAAACATTAAAAAATGAAGGAATAGAAGTTGTACTTATTAACTCAAACCCAGCTACAATAATGACAGATAAAGCGATAGCAGATAGAATTTATGTAGAGCCTATCACAGCAGAATTTGTTGAAAAAGTAATAGCTAAAGAAAGACCAGATTCACTTCTTGCAGGAATGGGAGGACAAACAGCTCTTAACCTTGCAGTTGAGTTAACAGAAAAAGGAATTCTTGAGAAATATGGTGTAAGAGTAATAGGAACATCTGTTGAATCAATAAAAAAAGGTGAAGATAGAGAAATCTTCAGAGAAACAATGGAAAAAATAGGAGAACCTTGCATTGAAAGTGAAATAGTTGAAAGTCTTCAACATGGAAGAGATGTAGCAAAAGAAATAGGATATCCAGTAGTAGTAAGACCAGCTTACACAATGGGAGGAACAGGGGGAGGAATAGCAAACAACCCTAAAGAATTAGAAGAAATCCTTTTAAAAGGTTTAGCTCTTTCAAGAGTAGGACAAGTTTTAATAGAAAAATCAATCCTTGGTTGGAAAGAAATAGAATATGAAGTAATGAGAGATAAAAATGGAAACTGTATTACAATTTGTAATATGGAAAATGTTGACCCAGTTGGAATTCACACAGGAGACTCAATAGTAGTTGCTCCAACTCAAACTTTATCTCACAAAGAAGCAGTAATGCTTAAAAAATCAGCTTTAAGAATACTTGATGAAGTAGGAGTAATTGGAGGTTGCAATGTTCAATTTGCTCTTCACCCAAAATCAATGAAATATGCTATAATCGAGATTAACCCAAGAGTTTCTCGTTCGTCAGCTCTTGCATCAAAAGCAACTGGTTACCCAATAGCTAGAGTATCAACAAAACTTGCTTTAGGATATACACTTGACGAAATTATAAATGAGGTTACTGGAGAGTCTTATGCTTGTACAGAACCAACAATTGACTATATAGTTGCAAAAATTCCTAAATGGCCATTTGATAAATTTAGAAATGCAAACAAAGTTTTAGGAACAAAAATGATGGCTACTGGAGAGGTTATGTCAATAGGAGATAACTTTGAGGCAGCATTCTTAAAAGGATTAAAATCTTTAGAAATTGGAAGATTTAACCTTGAGCATCCAGCAGTTAAAAAACTTACAATGGAAGAATTAAAGAAAGCAGTTGTAAGACCTGATGACGAAAGAATTTTCGTAGTTGCTGAAATGTTAAGAAGAGGATATATAAAAGAAAAATTACAAAAAATCACTGGTATAGATAAATTCTTTATGGAAAAAATTGAGTGGTTAGTAAGACAAGAGGAGATCTTAAAGAAAACTAAATTTAAAGATTTAGATCCAGAGTACTTAAGAAAATTAAAGAAAAAAGGATTCTCTGATAGAGGAATTGCTGAATTGATGAATGTTACTGAAGATGACATCAGAACAAAAAGAGAAGAGCATCACATAATACCAGCTTATAAGAGAGTAGATACTTGTGCTGCTGAGTTTAAAGCTCAAACATCTTACCTATACTCAACTTATGATGAGCATGATGAAGTAGAAGTAGAAAATAAAAGAAAGATAATAGTTATCGGTTCAGGACCAATAAGAATTGGACAAGGAATAGAGTTTGACTACTGTACAGTTCACTCAATAAAAACTCTTAAGAAAATGGGAATTGAAAGTATAATAATCAATAATAACCCAGAAACAGTTTCAACAGACTACAATACAGCTGATAGATTATATTTTGAACCATTAATTTTAGAAGATGTTCTTAATATAATTGAAAAAGAAAAACCAGAAGGAGTAGTTCTTCAATTTGGAGGACAAACAGCAATCAAACTTGCAAATGCTCTTGCTGAAAGAGGAATAAAAATTCTTGGAACATCTGCTGAAAAAATAGATGAAGCAGAAGACAGAGAAAAATTTGAAGAGATGATGGAAGAACTTGATATCAAGAGACCAAGAGGAAGAGCTGTTTGGGATATTAATCATGGGATAGAAATAGCTAATGAAATAAAATATCCAGTTCTTGTGAGACCTTCTTATGTTCTTGGAGGACAAGGAATGGAAATTTGTCATGATGAGTACAACTTAGTAAAATATCTTGAGTCATCATTTGATAGAGACCCAGAAAATCCAGTATTAATAGATAAATATTTAAATGGAATTGAGTTAGAAGTAGATGCTATTTGTGATGGAGAAGACGTTTTAATTCCTGGAATAATGGAACACTTAGAAAGAGCAGGAGTTCACTCAGGAGATTCTATAACAGTATATCCACAACAAAACTTATATGAAGGAACAGAAGAAAAAGTTCTTGAAATAACAGCAAAAATTTCTAAAGCATTAGGAACAAAAGGAATGATGAACATTCAGTTCATAGCTTATGAAAATGAACTTTATGTAATTGAAGTAAACCCAAGATCATCAAGAACAGTTCCATATATTTCTAAAATATCAGGGCTTCCTGTAATAGAAATTGCTACAAGAATAATTCTTGGAGAAACTTTACATGAAATTGGATATGGAACAGGAATTTATAAAAAACCAAATGTTGTTGCAGTAAAAGTTCCAGTATTCTCAACAGAAAAATTATCAAACGTTGAAGTATCTCTTGGACCTGAAATGAGATCAACAGGAGAAGTTTTAGGAGTAGGAAATACAATAGATGAAGCTATATATAAAGGACTTCTTGCAGCAAAAAGAGTTCACAAAGTATCAGGAAGAAAAATTCTTCTTACAATAAGAGATAAAGATAAAGAGGAGTTCTTACCAGTAGCTAAAGAACTAATCGATCTTGGTTGTGAATTATATGCAACAGCAGGAACACAAAAATATTTAGAAGAGCACGGAGTTAAATCAGTAGCAGTAAGAAGAGTTGGAGAAGCTGAGCCAAACATTTTAACAATGCTAATGAATAGACAAGTTGATCTTTTAATAAATACTCCAACAAAAGCAAACGATGCTCAAAGAGATGGATTCAAAATGAGAAGAACAGCTATAGAATATGGTGTTGAAGTTCTTACTTCAATAGATACTTTAAATGCTGTTATAAGAATGGAGAAAAAACATCTTAAAGAAGGAGAACTTGAAATATTTGATATTTCAAAATTATAATAGAAAGTTATATAAAAAAATAAATAGAAATTAATGAGACAGGCTTTCTTTTATAGGAGAGCCTGTCTTAATTTATGAATGAGACATCTTTATATAATTATAAGAAAGAAAAGTGAATATAGATAAATAAGGATTTAAGTTTTATAGTTTCTGTGTTATAATTTTTACCGAAATTATAAATTTTATTTAGAAAAATAGGGGGAAGTAAAAAAATGTTGATTAAAATTTTTAAAACATTCTTTACATTAGGGTTCTTTTCTTTTGGTGGAGGATATTCAATGATACCTCTAATAGAAAGAGAAATTGTAGAAAAACATAAAATAATGGATAAGAATAAGTTTGCTGATATTGTTTCTATTGCTGGAGGGCTACCAGGTGCAATAGGTCTTAATATAGCAATATTTATTGGAAAAACAACTTGTGGATTAAAAGGAGCAATAGTTGGAGCAATAGCTAGTGTTATTCCTTGTTTAATAATAATTTCAAGTATAATGGTTTTATTTTCAAATATAAGTGACAATCCTTATGTTATAAAAGGTCTTACAGGTGTAAGTGGTGTTGTAGTTGCTTTCATTTTATATGCAACATATAAAATAGCTCTTACAGCTTTCAAAAATATTTGGTATGGAATAATAACAGTGATTACATTCTTTATATCTTTATTTTATAGTAATATACCATTACCACTTATAATAATAATTTCTATGGCTGTTGGTATTATAGTAAATTGGGCAACAGAATTTTACAAAAAAATAAGAGGTGATAAGTAATGTTATATAGCCTTTTTATAATTTTCTTTAAACTTGGATTTTTCTCTTTTGGTGGAGGATATACAATGATCCCATTAATAGAGCAACAGCTTAATAATTATGGAATAATTTTAACCCCTGAAGTTCTTTCTAGTGTAGTCGCAATAGCAGGAGTGTGTCCTGGACCAGTGGGAATAAATTTAGCAATAGGATTTGGGTATTCTCTTGGTGGACCTCTTGGGGTTGCAGCAGCAGCCTTTGGAGTAACTCTTCCAAGTATAATAGTAGTTGTAGCAGTTTGTGCTGTATTTGAAAAAGTTTATACTTCAAAAAATTTTAAAGCCGCTCTTTCAGGACTTAAACCAGCAGTTGTAGGAATAACTTTTTATGCTGCAATTAAATTCGGAATAAAAAATGGAATAATTTTTTCAAAAATTCAAAATGCAGTTCAAAGCACAATGAATATAAATTTGATGGATATGATTTTTAATATTCCAAGTGTAATAATAATCTTAGTTTCTTTTTTTATTTTATTAAAAACCAAAATTCATCCAATAGTTTTAGTAGTTATAGGAGCCATATTAGGAGTTATAATTTTTTAAAATACTTATGTATTTTTCTAGAAAAATAGAAAGAAATATAGTATAATGAGCTAACAATATTTACCAGTATTAAATATAGAGGGGGTTTTAATATGTACAATGAACAAAGATATGTAGATATTACAGCAAGTAATAAACTTTTAAGAACATCTTTTACTTACATGATACTAGGGCTTTTAGTAACTTTTTTAATACCAGCCTATATTATTTTTTCAGCAAATGGACTATTATTTGCAAGTTATATATGGAAGTTTTATACACCAATTATAATTTTAGAGTTTGCAACAGTAATTTTATTTTCAGCTAGAATTAATAAAATTTCGTCATTAACAGCAAAACTTATGTTCTTTTTCTATTCATTCCTTAATGGACTTGTATTCTCATTAATAGGAATAGCATTTGTAGGAAATTTAGAAATTATTTTATACACTCTTTTAACTACAATAATAATGTTTACTGTAATTGCAGTATATGGATATACAACAAAAGAAGACTTAAGTAACTATGGTGGATATTTAAAAACAGGACTTATTTCTTTAATAATTATCAGTTTAATTAACATGTTTTTAAAAGCACCAAGTTTCTATTGGATGGTAACAATTTTAGGTGTTGTTATATTCTCAGCTTTAATAGCATTTGATGTTAATAGAATAAAAAATATGGCATATGAAATAGCTGATGGTGATAATGAAGTTATAGAAAAACTAGGAATTGTAGGTGCTTTAAATCTTTATCTAGATTTTGTCAACTTATTTTTATATATTCTTAGAATATTCTCAAAGAAAAAGTAATATTAGAAATAAAAAGACAGCTAAGGGCTGTCTTTTTTTATTATTTACTTTTTTTAAATAATATGGTAATCTTTTAAAGGTGTAAATTTGAAATTGAATGGGGTGAAAGATGTATTTAAACATTATTTTTAATGTTATTGGTGGACTGGGTATTTTCCTTTATGGAATGGAAAATATGTCAGGAGGTATGCAAAAGTTAGCAGGGAAAAAATTAAAGAAGATATTAGCAGCACTTACTACAAATAGATTTATGGCAGTTTTAATTGGAATATTTGTAACAATGCTTGTACAGTCATCTTCTGTAAGTACAGTAATGACAATAGGATTTGTTAATGCTTCACTGTTAACTTTAAAACAAGGTTTGGGAGTAATTCTTGGAGCAAATATAGGAACAACAGTAACAGGTTGGTTACTAGTACTTAATATAGGAAAGTATGGACTTCCTATAACAGGTGCAGCAGCAATTTCATATGTATTTTTTAGAAGTGATAAAGCAAGAACTAGATCTTTAACAGTAATGGGACTTGGGCTTATCTTTTTAGGATTAGATCTTATGAGTAATGGTTTAAAACCAATAAGAACTATGCCAGAATTTATTGAATTGTTTAAACTTTTTAATGCGGATACATATTTAGGGGCAGTAAAAGTTGCAATAGTTGGAGCATGTATTACAGGAATAGTTCAATCATCAGCAGCAACTTTAGGAATAACAATAACTCTAGCAATGCAAGGACTTATTGATTATCCAACAGCAGTGGCCCTTGTTTTAGGTGAAAATGTAGGAACAACAGTAACAGCATTTCTTGCTTCGTTAGGAGCAACAACAAATGCAAAAAGAGCAGCTTATGCTCATACTATTATTAATACAGTGGGAGTTATGTGGGTAACAGCAATATTCCCTTTCTATATTAAATTCTTAGGACATATAGTTGATATAGAAAATAATATAGTTTTTGGAATAGCAACAGCTCATACAATGTTTAACGTTTTAAATATATTTTTATTTATACCATTTACAGGTCCGTTATCAACATTCCTAACGAGAGTAGTTAAAGGTAATGGAAAATCAGATGAAAAAGTTACAAAACTTGATAAACTGATGGTAGGAACTCCTAGTGTGGTTGTAGGACAAACGAAAATAGAAATAACTAACATGGGACAGAATATAAAAGAAATGATGTTTGCTTTGGAAGAAACATTTGCAAAGAATGAATTAATATCAGATACAAAATTATCAAGGCTTCAAAAAATAGAAAATGATTTAGATCTTTATCAAAAAGAAATATCAGATGTAAACTTCTTAATTCTTAATAAAGATTTAACAGATTCTATGAGAGAAGAAACAAGAAAGAATTTAGAAGTTTGTGATGAGTATGAAACAATAAGTGATTACTTAATGAGAATAGGAAAGTCAATAAGAAAGATTCAAGATAATAATATTCAGATAAATGAAAAAGCAAGAAAAACATTATTTGATTTAAATGAAAATATAGAAATTTTATTTAGAGAAATAAATATAGCTTTTGAAACAAAAGATAAAGAAAGATTTATGAAAGCTATAAAGCAATCAAATGAGATTACAGATAAGTTTAGAGAAGCAAGAAGCTTTCATTTAACAAATGTAAAAGCTGGATGCTCAGCGATATTTAGTACAAGCTATATGGATATATTAAATCATTACAGAAGAATAAGAGATCACATATTTAATATTATAGAGGTTTTTACAAGATTATAAAGTAAAAAGAAGTTACTTCTTATTAAGCAGTAACTTCTTTTTATTTATAAGATAGAGTATCAAAAAAACTTGAATAGAAATAAAAGAGATGATAAGATGGTATTAAAAGAAATTTATAATAAAAAAGGAACGACTGATTAATCAGTCGTTCTCTCATTAAATTAAATGTTATTTATTATTTTTTTTCTAGTTTAAATCCTGCAATTTTATTTACAATTAAAGCTAGAGCACCGTCACCAGTTACGTTACAAGCAGTACCAAAACTATCTTGTGCTAAGTAAAGAGCAATCATTAATGATAATAAGTTTTGATCAAAGTGTAACATGCTTTCTAGTAATCCTAAAGCAGCCATAACAGCTCCACCAGGAACTCCAGGAGCAGCAACCATAGTTACTCCAAGCATTAGTATAAATCCAAAGAAAGATCCAAATGTATAAGGCATATTATTTAACATCATAACTGCTAAAGCACAACTTGTTAAAGTAATTGTAGATCCTGATAAGTGAATTGTAGCAAATAATGGAATTGTAAACTCAGCAATACCATCATTAACTCCATTTTTCTTAGTTTGTGCTAAAGTAACAGGAATTGTAGCAGCTGAAGATTGAGTTCCTACTGCTGTCATATAAGCAGGAATCATGTTTCTTAATAAAACGATAGGATTTCCACCATTTAATATACCACCAACTGTATATTGGACTAAAAGGATAATAATATGCATAATGATTATGATACCAAAAACTTTTGCAAATACACTTAGGATAGTTTCAACTTGTCCAGCATAAGTCATGTTAGCAAAGATACCAGCTATATGTAATGGTAATAAAGGAATAATTATAACTTTTATAATTCCTTCAACAATACCTTGGAATTCGTTCATAACATCTTTTATAGCATGTCCTTTAGAAGCAGAAATTCCTAATCCAATAACGAAAGCTATTAATAAAGCAGACATAACATCCATAATAGGTGGCATAGCAACTTTCATAAGTGGAGCAACTAGAGCATGCTCAGGATTAGAAGGATCTATTGCAAGAGAACCAACTTTTAAAAAAGTAGGGAATATAGCACTATCTACTAAATAAGCAAAAGAACCAGAAACTATTGTAGAACCATAAGCTACTATAACTGCTGCTCCAAGAAGTTTACCAGCATTTCCACCAAGATCTCCAATACCAGGAGCAACGAATCCAATGATGATTAATGGAATAACGAATCCTAAGAAGTTACCAAATAATCCATTGAAAGTAGCAAGTAATTGAACAATAAACAATACCTTAACTTTTCCAATTATAATACCAAGGATGATACCAAGGATAAGTTTAGGTAATAAACCAAGTTTTTTCATAAAAATCTCCTCCCAAATCTTATATGTAGGGTAGTTTTGTTAAATAACAGATATTTTTTATATATCTGTTTTGAATGAAAACTATCTATACCGATATATATACAATATATTAAAAAAAAATGCAAGGAGATTTAAAAAATTTTTTAGGAGGCACTATGATAAACGGAAATATTAATGGAATTAAAGATTATATTTTAAAAGGATTAGAAGAAATATATGAAGAGAAAATTGAAA
>JAHHTB010000054.1 GCA_020024855.1 Fusobacterium sp. | reverse complement strand
ATTTTAGATGATATTCATTTGAGGTTTTATATATTTTATTATATACTAAAGTATATTTTACAATGTGAATTAAAGAGGGAGAGAGATTAAGTAATAAAATCATGCAGAGTTTTATGGAGATAAAAAAAGTTAAAACAATTTGCTTTGGATCACAACTTAAAGTATCTAGTAAGAAAAGAACCTCTTCTTAATCAGTATCACTCAGCACTTTCTAGAGTATTATTTCTATATTTAAAAAAGCAGTTTAAAGAAAATAAAAAGATTTTAAAATAAAAAATGCTAAAATTAATATTTTAGCATTTTTTGATATTTTAGTTGCTTCAAAACTATTTATTTTTCTTTTGTTTCTCATTGACACTTTCACGCCATACTAACCCTACTCCATCTCCAAAATCTAGCAAAGTGAAGTTAAAGTTAGAATACAAATAGTCAATAAACTCATCTAATTTTCTAACTATTGTTTTAAATCTTTTTGGATACTCTTTATAAAGATAGCCTCTAAACATAATATTATCAATGAAAACTATTCCATTTTCATTTAACATTTTATAAGAGTCTTCAAAAAATTTTTTATATTGTCCTTTAGAAGCATCAATAAAGATAAAGTCGTAATTATCATTTAATTTTTCTATTTCTTCAGTGGCATCTCCTAGTATCATTTTAACATTTGTAAGATTAGCCTTAGAAAAGTTTTCTTTAGCTTGATTATATCTTTCTTCATCAATTTCAATAGTAGTAAGAGTACCACCATTTTTTTCTATAATTCTAGCCATAAGGATACCAGAATATCCAATAGCAGTCCCAACCTCAAGAACATTTTTAATATTATGAGTTTTTATCATAAATTCTAAGTATTTAGCAACCTCTTTTGTAACAATAGGAACATTATGAATTTTTGCAAATTCTTCTAATTCTAAAATAAGTGGGTCAGTTTCCTTTATTTTATTAATTATATATTCGCTGGCTTCTTTTAATTCTTCTAACAATTTTTTCTCCTTAATTATTTAACAAAATTTTTATTAGTTATTTTTTATAAGTTTAGCAATATAGAAATTATCTACAATTTCTTCTTCAAAGTTTATTAAAAATCCACCGATTTCATCATATTCACCACTTACATTTTCAGGGATTTCAACTTTTACACTTGAGAAATTTTTATTATTTTCTAAAAATTTAATAATATTTTTTGTGTTTTCTTCTTTTGTTATAGTACAAGTGCTATAAACTAATTCACCACCAATTTTTAAATTATTACTAGCAGATTCTAAGATTTCATATTGAAGATTAGCAAGTTCTTTTACATTTGAAAAATCTTTATTATACAGAGCTTCAGGTTTTTTTCTAATTACTCCATAGCCACTACAAGGAGCATCAACAAGAATTTTATCAAATTGTTTTCCCTGTTCTTTAATTTTTCTAGCATCAAGTTTAATTGCTTTTATAATATCAATTCCCATTTTCTTAGCATTTTCTTCAATAAGTTTTATTTTATGTGGATAGATATCAAGAGATAAAATCTCTCCTTGATTTTTCATAAATTCTCCAATAAGTACACTTTTACTTCCAGGAGCTGAGCAAGAATCAAGAACTACTTCTCCACTTTGTGGATTAAGATTTTTTACTGCCAAGTAAGAAGCTCCGTCTTGAGCTATAATTTTACCATTTTTAAATTCGTCAAAATAGATAACAGCACCCGAATTAATATAATAAACAGAATCAACTTTTTTAATAATTTTTATATTTTTTTCTTGAAGAAGAGCTTCAAAGTCTTCACAAGAGTATTTTAAAGTATTAACTCTTACAGCCATGTATGGTATTTTTTTCAAGGAGATTAAAACTTTTTCAAAATCATTAGGGTATTCTTCTTGCATTTTTTCGACAAACCATTTCGGATAAGAGTGAATAATATGATAATTTTTTTTATCTTTAAGTTCTTTTAAAATATCTTCTTTTTCTCTATCATAACTTCTAAGAACTCCATTTATAAATCTTCCAACAGGAACACTAAATTTTTTCTTAGTAAGTTCAGTAGCTTCCCAAATAACACCTTTTGAATCACTATTCATAAAAGTTATTTGATAGATAGAAATTCTAAGAAGTTGTTTTTGCCAATCTTTTTTTATCTCTTTAACTTTTTTAGAGATAATATAATCTAAAAATATTTTATTTCTAATTACTCCATAAAAAACTTCAGTTATAAATCCTCTCTCTTTTTCAGAAAGAGAATTTTCTTTAAAATATTCATTAAGAGCTATATTAGAAAATTTTCCATTATCAACTTCTGATAATAAGTTTATTATCCTTTGTTTTATATTCAAAATTTTCCTCCCAATAGTTTTACTAAATAAATTAGTATTATCAATAATTTTTAAAAAGCAAATAAATCTAATCACAGAAAGAACTAAAAATAGTGACAATTTTTTTTATAAAGTGACTAAGTTTATTTTTCTAAATTTTATCAACAGGTAAATTATTATAAATGAAATCATTGTTATAGATAGTATCAATTATTTCTGTATAATTCCCCGATTTTCTATTTCTTGTATATGATACATTACTTTTTTGATAATGTCAAACGAGGATAAAAAAAATTTTCTAAAAAAAACGAGCCGTTTTATATATTGACTTTTAAAAGAATATAGGGTACACTGTTAATATAAAAATGTTAGAATAAAATACATTTTAATTTACTTTTTTTCAGGGAGGCGGTTATGATGGTTAATCAATACAATGAGGCAGGAAAAAAAGAAGGTTTATGGGTAAAGTATTTTGAAACAGGAAAGGTAAAAGAAGAAAAAAATTATGTTAATGGAGTTAGAGAGGGAGAATATAAATGTTATTACTCTAATGGACAAATAGAAACAAGAAAAAACTATAAAAATGGAAATTTAAATGGACTTTATGAGACATTTTTATCTAATGGAGCAAGAGATACAGTATATCATTTAGTAGATGGAGAGATGGTAGGAAGATATGAAGCTTTTTATCCAAATGGACAAACAAAAAAATTGGTAGAATATGTAGACTCTAAAAATACAAAAACAAATATTAGTTTTTTCATAGATGGTAAGGTCCAAAAAGATTGTAATATAAAAAATGGAAAACTTTCAGGAACATATAAAGAATATTATTCAAATGGTCAAATATACATAAATGCTTTTTATGAAAATGGCGAACTGAATGGTGAGTATAAAGAATATGATGAAACAGGAAAAATTGTAAAGGAATGTGTTTATAAAAATAATAAAATAGAAAAATAAATTTTAGAGAAGAGCTGTTATTTAGATAAAAAAAACAAATAAACTATCAAAAAAAGATAAAATATGGTAAAATGTAATGTGATTAAAATAATTTTTTGATAGGAGAAAGACAATGGAAATTTCATTAGAAAGTCATTATGCAATGAGGATATTGTTAACATTGTATGAGACAGATGAAAAAAGAAAAACGAAAGAAATATTAGAAGAGTGTCGCATTCCATTAAAAGTAGGACAAAAAGTAGTTACTAAACTTGTAAAAGCAGAGTTATTAATATCTGTTAGAGGATTGAATGGAGGAATAGAAGTAGCAAGAAAACCAGAAAATATATCTTTGTATGATGTTATAAGTGCAGTACAAAAAATAAAAATAAAAAAATGTACAAAAGATGTAGAAGGTTGTAAATGGGATTGCAATAATTGTCCTTTGAATAAAGTTATGGAAAAAATTAAAAAAAATTTTTTAGATGAATTGAAAGAAACTAAATTTTTCAAAATGTTGTAGGATAAGTAAGATAATAAAAAAATTGAAATAAAATTTTAAAGAGAGAATAAAAGTTCTCTCTTTTTTTTTCTAAAAAAAACTTGACAAAAAACAAAGTGGTGGTATACTACATATAAAATCTACCAAGTAAGTAGACATTAGTTCTGAAAATGACTTAATGAACGCTTTTTTTTTTTTTTTTTTGAAATAGAACAGTGGTTGAAAGATAAATAAAAAATATGTTTAATACAATTTAACAAGTATATTTAGGAGGGAAAATAAAATGAGCTTAAAAAGAAATTTAATATTGGGGATTATATTTTTAATTAGTTGCTTAAATGTTTTTGCATATATAAATTTATCTCCAAGTACTTTAGATAAAAATATTGGAAAAGGAGCTTATGAAGAGTATACCTTGTGGAATGAAACAAGTGTACCTTTTAGATATAAAATAACTCCAGTAGCTATGGAGGGAAAAACTAAAGTAAAAGATATGAGTAAGTGGGTTGAAGTTTATCCTAAAATAGTTACAGTAAATCCTCAAGATTCTCAAAAATTTAAAGTTTATATAAAAGCACCAAAAGATACCCCTACTGGAGATTATGGAACATTTCTTAATATTAGACAAATGTCAGCACCTAAAATAAAAGGGGAAGAAAATCAACAGTCTTTAGGAGCTGGAATGATAATAATGGTAAATGTTAATTTAGGTATTTATGGATATGTAGGAGATGAAAATCCAGAATTAAATTGTACAGAACCTATTGTATATAAAAAAGATAATAAATCTTATTTAAAAATGAAAGTTGAAAATAAAACTAATAGACTTGTAAAAGTTAAAGTTGAAGTAGAGGGTAAAAAAGGATATATTTATCCAATTGGTGATGTAAGAGCTTTTAAAGGAGAACTTTTAGGATTTGATCATGAAATAAAAGATCTTAAAGATATGAAAGCTAAAAATGTAATATTAACAGATGTTGAAACTGGAAAAATAATAAAAGAGATAAAAATAAAAAATAATTAAAAATCTTGATAAAAATGGAGGCGCCCGTTTTTATATATAAACAATTAAACAATATTCTATTATTTAGGAGGAAAATTTATGAAAAAATTATTATTAATAGCAGCATTAGCTACAATGGCAACAACAGCAATGGCAGCAAATCCAGGTAAAGATACAGTTGCTACAGCAGATGTAACAGTAAGAGCTGAAATTATAGGAGAAGGTTTAAAAATTACTGATGTTTATGGAAAACCTTTGTTATTAGATTTAGGAAAAGCATTTGAAGGAGAAGCAACAACTTTATTTAATGAAATAGAATATAAAGTATCTTCTAAAGCAGCTGCAGAAACAAACCCAATAAAACTTGATATTAAATTAGCAGCAGATACTTTAGATATTGTTAATACTACAGCAGGAATTGATCCTATAAAAGCCAATGATAATCACAAACTAACAGTAAATTTAAGTTTAGATGGTAAAAAAGGTAGTGAACCAAGTAAAAAAGAAATATTAGTAGGTCAGACAGAAGTTAGAGGAACTATAAGTGGTTCTACAGTAACAACAGCTTCTAGTAAAAAAGGTGTATATGTAAATAAAATTGCTTTAACAGCTACTGTTACACAATAATTATTATTTTAAATAAATAATTTAATGAAAAAGGACTATTAGTTTAGTCCTTTTTCTCTAAAAAAATAAATTTCTGGGAGAATGTTTATGAAAAAAATAACAAAGTTACTTTTTTTATTTTTATTGTTAAGTTCTTCTATCTTTAAGCCAACATATTCTTTTGAATATGATGGAGTTGAATATTTTATTAATCAGGAAGAAGAGAGAATAGGAGCATACACCCTTGAATTAAAAGGAGTGCCGTATAGCTATACATATACAGTTATTAAAGAAAATGGAACACACTATTTTCCTCTTTTTGAATTTATAAAATCTTTAGATATTAAAAATTATAAATATAATAATGGAATATTAAATATTATATTTGGAGACAATAATGATAAAAGAGTTATAAATTTAAAAAAAATGGACAAATCTTCATACATATATGAAGATAATGATTTTTATTTAAAAGAAGATTTATTTAAAGAATATTTTTTTGAAGAATTAAGAATAGATGAGGAAAACTTTACAATAAAAACAAAACCTAATTTTATTCTTCCTAATGAATTAAATCAAATGTTAAAAAATAAAGAGAAAGAATTAAAAGAAGAATTAGATAAAGAGGTACTTGCATATAAAGGTGAAAGAAAACTTTTTGACATAGGGAACTTAAGAATAGAGTTAGATAAAGAAATAATAAAAAGAGATAAAGAAAGTGGAAGAGAAAATGATTGGTCAGGTAGATTAGAATATAGTGGTTCTCTGTTATTTGGAAATTTTACTACAGATTATGATTTAAAAGATAAAAAGTTTGGAGATTTTGAAATTAGCTATCATGATGTAAAAGAAGATTATGAATTAAATCTTGGAATATATGGAGATAAAAGAGAGAAAGGATTTAGTTTCAGAAAAGACAGGGGATATTCTCAAACAGGAAGAGAATACACTATTGAAGAAAGAGTTCCTATAGGAAGTAAGGTAGAATTAATTTATAATTTTTTTCCAATAGATATTCAATATGAAAAAAATGGAAAAGTTAAATTTGAAAATAATTTAATAAAAACAGGAAGAGAATTTACTTTAAGAGTATATGAACCAGACGGAACAATCAGAGATAAAATAGTTAAAATTAATGATGACTATAATCAACAAATAAAAGGTGAATTTGGTTATGATTTATATTTTAGAGAGGATAAAGAATCCAAAAGAAATAATGCAGATATGAATCTTTACTATGGATATACTGACAATTTAACTTTAGGTTTTTCTTTTAATACAGAACCACAACTTTTTAATGATGATTATATCTATTCTAAAAGTATTGGAACAGAATTTATATATTCTAATTCTATCAATGGAAATCCATATACTTTTAATTATGCTTACGAAAAGTCCGTTAATAAACAAAAAAATGAAGAGGTAAATTTTAAGCAAAAATATAGACATAAATTTATGTTTGATACTGATATAGATAAATTTAGTTTTAACTATGAGCAATATGTAAATGGTAAATATTTTGATGAAAAAAGAGAAATTTATATTGATGCTGATTATGATTTAACAGAAAATTTAAGTTTAACAGGAAGTGTGGAACAACTTAAATATTTTGGAAAAGATGTTGATGATAAAACAGATTATTATTATGGTTTAGAATACAGTAAGTCTTGGAGAAGTCTTTTAGTAAGTTATGAAATAGAAAATCATAAAATTAAACAAGTAAGACATAACTTAGATTTTTATTATACAGGATTTAGAAATTTTACAGTAAGACTTGAAAATTCTTTCAATGAGGAGCATAAATTTGAATCTGAATTAAAATTAAATAATACTAGATGGTTAGATAGATTTGATATTTCTATTGGAGCAAAATATTCTGAAGAGGAAAAAGTAGAATATATGCTTGAATTTACATTGAAATTTGATAACTGGTTTGAGTTTGGAAGTAGTTATGAAAAAGATGGAGATAAAAGAGTATATGCTGGAATAGATAGAGTAGTAAGTTTAAAAAATCCTACTAAAAATATGAACTCATTAGAAAATACAACTATAAAAGCTATCGCTTTCTTAGATAAAAACGACAATAATATAATGGATGAAGATGAAGAAAGAGTAGAGGGAGTAGAGATTTCTTTAGGACAAAAGAAAATAATAACAAATGAACAAGGAATAGGGAAAATTTATGGAATACCAAGTTATACTGAATATGAACTTGAAGCAAAAAGTCAAAGACCAAGCCATGATGGACATGCTACTAAAATAAAAGTAAAAGGACTTGGAAGTTCAGAAGTAAAAGCATATATTCCTATTAAACCTTTAGTAACTTTTATGGGAAAAATAGACTTTAAAGATGAGTCAGTTTTTGAAGATATAAGAATAAAACTTAATAAAGTAAATAGTTCTAGAATGAATAAAATAATTTATCCAGAATCTAATGGAGAATTATATATAGATAGTTTAATACCCGGTAAATATAATTTAGAAATTGATTATACAGGAGATGATTATAATATACCAATTCATAAAGAAGAGATAAATTTACTTTATACAGATGAAAATGCTGGTGATAACTATTATCATTTAGAACTTAAGGAGAATAAAAAATGATTAAAAAATTAATGATGATTTTTATTTTTACTTTTAATATTTTTTCTTTTTCAGAAGAAGTACAGCCAATAATACCAATGATTCCAATACTTCCAAGTATACCGTCAAATTCAGAAGCCAGTGGGCTTCCAGTACCACTTGAAGTAAAAACAATAATAATGAAGATGGAGACTGAAATAAAAGTACCTCTTGAAATAATATCAGATATAGAAATTCAGGCTATGGTTATAGATGATCAAGAAATAGTTGTGCCTTTTGAAATTGAGATGAATAAGGAACCAGATAAAAAAGACTATTATAAATTAAATTATAGTGAAACAGAAATTGATATTGATAATGACGGAAAAGTTGATACACATATTTATTCCAATAAATTCATAAATTCTAAAATAGAAAAAGATAATAAAGTTACTATAGAAGGAAAGAATATATCAAAAGAAGGATATCACGAAAAAATAATTTATCTTACAATAGACATAATTGATTAGGGGGGAAATAAAAATGAAAAAAATTATATTAACTATGTTATTTCTATTTTTGACAGCTATATCTTATGCTGAAGTAAAGATATCAGTTTTTGAAAATATGAAATTTGAAAATATGAATTCAACCAATCTAAGAAGAAGTATTGTAGGAAAAGGAACACTTGAGATACAAGCAGATGAAGAAGATTTTGGGAAAATAATAGAACTTACTTTTGTGGATAAAAGTATAATGACTAATGGAAGAAATGCTGTACTTATAAGAAAAATAAATATAGAGGAAAAATATAAAAAATTTGTATTAAATTCAAAGATCACTCATATAGATTTTACAGCAGTTTTAAATCAAAAGAGAATAAAAAAAGAAAATAAATCTGCTGACATAATAGAGGGAGAGTATGTTGGAGGGATACCTATTATGATATCAATATATGAAAAAAATTCTATGAAATTATCGGGAAAAATGGGGGTAAAATAGATGAAAAAAATTAAAAATATTTTTATTTTCTTTTTGATTCTTTTTACTTTTAGTTTTTCAGTTAGTAATACAAAATCAACTGTTTATTTAGAAAAAACAAATGAAGTGTCAAATCTTAAAATAGGAGTTACTAAATTAAATTCTCAAAATCTTCCTCTTCAATTTGATGCTAATACTAAACAAATATATGGAGAAATAGAAGTAGATGATAATGATTTAGTTTATGTTTCTGAAACTTTGGCAGAGATACCAAGTGTATCCACTACTAATGGGAGAAAATCTATAAATAACATAAAAAGATACATGACAAAAGAGATAAAAGAAGCTCCAAATTTTAAATATCAAGTAATAAAAGATGAGAGAGATAAAGAAAATCCTAAAAAATATCTTGTAATTGATTGCGAAAGTGAATTAAAGGGTGTGTATGTTTATATTGTAGAAAAGGCTACTTATAAAGTTAAAAAGGTTTATAAAGGAAGTTTTATACAACTTTTTTCAGTTACAGCTAGTGAAACTTATGGAAATATTGCCATTGAATCAGGAATAATAGATAATGAATATAGAAAAATAACTATGAAAAATGGAAATTTATTTGTTTCAACTTCAGGAAATGGAAATTATGAAACAGAAGATATTGAAGCTGAGAAAAAAGTGAAAATAACAGGAAAATTTCCAGAAAGGGTAAGTTATGATGAAATAAAGAAAGTGAGTGGGAGAAAAGATCCATGGGTAGTGGCAACTATTTCTTCAAAACACGATAAATCTGTTAAACCTCTTGAGATAAAATTAAATAGATCAAATGATGGATATTCAGATTTTCAAGCTATTGCTACTTTAAAAGATAGTACAGGGCAAAATTCTACTCAAATAAATATTAATTCAGGAGATTATTATAATAAAGAAAAATATCTTTCAATACTTATAAGAAGACCAAGACCTTTTGATGATGATGAATATACAGTAGAATTACAGTATGGTTATTATTGGTTAGGATCATTTTATGAAGTTATTAATCATAAATTCACTATTGATGTAAAAGGTAATGGAGAACAACTTTTATCACCAGATACAGAGGGGAAAATTATATTTGATAAACCAGAACCATTTTTAAGTATTCCAAGCACAATTATTGGTGGAAGTGTAAATGGAGAGACTCCTAATGTAGAAAATCAAAATATTAAAAAAGAAAATTATAGATCTACTGGAAAATTTTTAAAAAAACCTTTAAAAGAAAAATTAAATGTAAATGCAATAGAAGATGGAATAGATTTACATATGATTTTAAATACATCATCAATTGAAGGAT
This sequence comes from Fusobacterium sp., assembly GCA_020024855.1. Classification (GTDB taxonomy): domain Bacteria; phylum Fusobacteriota; class Fusobacteriia; order Fusobacteriales; family Fusobacteriaceae; genus Fusobacterium_B. Next base: position 993 of record JAHHTB010000054.1, on the reverse strand, counting down.
TAGATAAAAAATATGAAAAAACAATAACTTTAAAAGGAACAAAACTTTGGGATGGAAAAATATCTGAAGTAAGTTTTACATCTGATTTATTTGATGTGGTTGGTAAAAAAATAGGAAAAATAGGATTATATTCAGATAATGAAAATGAAGATTATTATAAAATAAAAATAACAGGATGGGATAGTACTTTTACTCATCAATTAGTAAATGCAAAAATTACTTTAATTTATGAAAAAGTTATAAAGAGAGGAAGTAAAGAAGAAACGAGAAAGCCAATAAAAAAAGATATATATAATGTATTGATTAATCCTAAACAAGAAATAATTCCTCCAGATACAAGAGGAACTCTTATTATAACTAATCCTAATGAATTAGCAGGACACGACATTTATATAACTGAAGCAAAAAAAATAGGAATAAGAACTAATAGTGAGCATAAAAACGGAAGTGGAAGTATACCTACTTTTAAAGAAGAACAAATTTTATTTTCTGGAGAAATTCCTAAAAAATTTATAACTAATAAAAATAGTGGGAACTGGGTAAACTGGGGAGAAAAATCAAGACTTATTATAAGAGGAGATAATGGATTTGGAGATGCTTCAACAAATTATAATTATAATGATGGTACTTTTAATACAACCCCTGATAATAGTGGAAAAGAAGGATGGTATTACATCCATAGTAATAAAAATAAAGAAATTGGATGGATTTATTTTTCTTCAGCACAGAGAGATACTGATACTGATACATTAGTTATAGGCTTTGCTGGAAAGGGGATAAAAGGAAAGCAAATAGTATTAAAAGAAGGAGAAAATGTAAATCATAGATTTGAATTTGTATATCAAATACAAGTTGGAAATGAATGGATAGATAAAAAAGTAGATGTGCTAGATTTAATAATTCAACCTAATTTACCAGCACCTACTCCAACAATAGAGTTAAAAAATCCACTTGTTTATTATGATTATAATTCAAGTAGTGCAATAAGTAATA
>JAHHTB010000053.1 GCA_020024855.1 Fusobacterium sp. | reverse complement strand
CCAATATCTTTTACTAATTTTAATTTTCCTCTTAAAATTCCCATAGCTAAACTATTGATATGTACTAAATTTTCAAAATCTATTATAAATTTTTTTGTCCCATTTTCCATTTCTTTAGTTATTTTATCTTTTAATTTTGGAGCAACAAGTGCATCTAATTCTCCCTCAACTCTCATTATCACTATGTCACCATTTCTTGTTTCTATTATATCAAAATTTGTATCCATCACTTTTTAATAAGCCTCCTTTATTTTTTTCTCAACCTTAAATTTTGTTCCATTTACTTTTTTTTCAATTTTGAAGCTATCTGACATACTTCGAGCAATACGAAGCCCCATTCCTCCTTCTTCTTTACTCATTTTACTTTCATCAAATCCTACACCGTTATCCTCTACAACAAGTTTTATAATACTTCCTTCTTTTTCAATAGTAATTATAAGATCTCCTGGTTGATATTGATACCCGTGTTCCACAACATTAGTTGCTAACTCATCTGTAATGGTTAATATTTCCATTATATTACGTTCTTCAATTTTATGAAGTGTCAAATAAGTTCTAATTAATGTCCTAATAACAGAAAGATTTTCTAAAGCTGAAGAAAGGAGAATTTTTATTTCATTTTTATTCAAAATATCACCTTCCATCTTTAACTCCCATTATACTCCATTTTTTATTACTTAACTTATAATTGAACTGAAAATATTCTACTTGATCTCTGAAAATAATAGCTACTGTATTAACAGCTATGTCTTTATGAAATTTTGGTTTAGAAACCATTATTTTCATTTGGGAAAAATCTATTTTTATTAATTCTGAAATAATTTTTCTGTTTACAAAACTGTCATTAAAATACATATCTATATTTTCAAAATTATTGCTTTCTAATTGAGTTTTTAGATCATTTATCATTTTGTCTAAATCCTCTTTTGCTTTTATTCTATTCTCTAATAAAATCTTATATTTTTTTACAATTTCATTATTCGTAGAATATTTACTATCATTAAGCAACAAACTAAGCTCATTTAATTTCCAATCATTTAAAAGCATTTCATATCGTTTCTCTGTTTTTTTTTCACTAGTTTTTAAATTTGAACATGAAAAAAATAACAATAGAGTTAGTAGAATTATTATTTTATTTTTCATAAATTCTCCCACAAACCTTTGATTCATGATACCACAAGAATTTTATTTTATCAAGTTAATTCTTATCAAACATTTTCTAAATAATGCTCCATTATTGACTTTAATATCTCATTTTCTGATTGATTTTCTAAATCAAACCATAAATAACCATCATCATTATTAAACCATGTCATCTGTCTTTTGGCATATCTTCTTGAATCACGTTTTATGTATTCAATAGCAGTTTCAAGGGATATTCTTCCTTCTAGGTAATCTATAAGTTGAGTATATCCTATTATATTTATTTTTCTTAGGATTTCTCCATCATATTTTTCATAAAGATACTTTACCTCTTCTAGAAGTCCCTGTTCCATCATTATTTCAACTCTCATATCTATTCTTTTATAAAGAATTTCTCTATTTCTTATAAGACAAACTTTTAAAAAATCATAATTATTATTTTTTACATTCTTTTTAGAAAGAACTGAAAATTTTTCATTTGTCATAAGACAAACTTCAACAGCTCTTTCTACTCTTTTTTTATTATTCATATGAATAGTTTCAGCAGCTTCCATATCAAGAGATTTTAATTTTTCATAAAGTTCCTCTGTTGAAAGTTTCATAAGTTCATTTCGAAGTTTTGAATCACTTTCAGGAAGAACAGAAAGTCCATTTACAATAGAATTTATATATAACCCTGTTCCACCTGTAATTATTACTGTTTTTCCCTCTTTTTCTTTTTCATTTAATATCTTATCAACTGCTCTTTGATATTCCCCAACACTATACTTTTCAATAGGGGGAACTACATCAAGCATATAATGCTTGATTCCTTGCATCTCATCTTCTCTTATTTTAGCTGTTCCAATATTCATCTCTTTATACACTTGAGCAGAATCAGATGAAATTATATCTGCATTTAAAAGTTTTGCAAGTTTTATTGACAGATCTGTTTTTCCTACTCCAGTAGGACCAGCAAGTACTATTCCTTTCATAAAATACTCCTATTCCTATTCAACGAAGTCAAACTCTACGTCAACTATTCTTATTGTATCTCCATCTTCAACACCTGCATTTCTTAATGCCTGTTCCATTCCAAGATTCTTTAACATATGAACAAATGTTATTACAGACTCTTCATCATAAGTGATTACATATTTTGAAAGTATTCCATCTATCATAGCACCTTCAACATTATATACTCCATCTTCATCTTGAGTAATAATAAAGTCTTCTTTATCACTCTTCTGAGCTTTTATTACATCAATAACATTTTCTTCTTCTTCAAGAGGTTGTCTTTCAATACTTTCAAGAATTGACCAAGTATTATTTATAACCTCTTTAATTCCATCTTGAAGAATTACAGATATTGGATATACTGTTGCTCCTTTTCCTTCAACATATGTTTTAAACTCTTCATATTTTTCCATATCCCATAATAAGTCCATCTTATTTGCAAGAACTATCTGTTTTTTCTCTGCAAGTTTAACACTAAACTTTCTTAATTCTTCATTTATTTTATTATAATCATCTATTGGATCTCTTCCTTCCATTCCAGATACATCAACAATGTGATAAATCATTTTACATCTTTCAATATGTCTTAAGAATTTATCTCCAAGTCCAACTCCTTCACTTGCTCCCTCAATAAGTCCAGGAATATCAGCTATTACAAACGATTTTCCTTCTGCCACTCTTATTACTCCTAATTTTGGCTCAAGAGTTGTAAAATGGTAAGCTCCAACTTTTGATTTTGCTGCTGAAACTATATTTATAAAGCTTGATTTTCCAACTGATGGATATCCAACAAGAGCAACATCTGCAAGAAGTTTTAATTCTAATTTAACTCTTACTTCTGCTCCCTCTCTTCCTTTTCCTGCCATTTTTGGAGCTTTTCTTATTGAGTTTTTAAAACGTTCATTTCCAGCTCCACCTTTTCCTCCTCTTAAGAATACTCTTTCAACATTAGGAACATTCATATCAAGAAGAAGTTTTCCTGTTTCTGCATCTCTTACTTGTGTTCCAACAGGAACTTTTATAACAAGATTTTCTCCTGTTTTTCCAAAACATCTTTTCTTAGCTCCATTTTCTCCATTTTGAGCTGCAAATTTCTTTTTAAATTTGAAATCAACAAGAGTGTTTATATTAGGGTCTCCCACAAATATAACATCTCCACCATTTCCTCCATCTCCACCATCTGGACCACCAAACTGAATATATTTTTCTCTTCTAAAAGTGGCTGCTCCATCTCCACCATTTCCTGCTTTTACAGTGATTACTACCTCATCTATAAACATTATACTCTCCTTATTCTCTTTTTTATTTCTATAATCTATTTAAAAAGGCAAACTACCTCGTAATATTATATCATTTTTTACTCTTTATAGATATTATTTTTTTATAAAAAAGGACAGTTTTTACACTGTCCTTTAAATTTTTATTCATTTTTTCTTAATTTTCCTAACTTATTTTTCTAAAGTAGGTTCAACATGTCCGTAATTTCCATTTCTTTTTTTGTAAACTACGTTCATTTCTTCTGTATCACAGTTAAAGAATACATAGAAGTCTTTTCCTAATGTTTCCATCTGTAATATTGCTTCTTCAAGATTCATTGGTTTTGCTTCTAATGCAACTTTTACAACTTTTTTAGTTGCTTCTGCTGACACTGTATTAGTTACAGGATCAAATTTAAAAGTTCTATGTGATACTATATCTTTGTTATCTCTTAATTTTTCTTTGTATTTTTTAATTTGTCCTTCTAGTATATTTGCAGCTTTATCTATCGCAACATATAAATCACTTTCTGTTGAAACTGCTTTTAATATATTTCCATTAACGTTAGCTATTACTTCTGCTGTGTGTGAAGGTCCTTTCTTTAATTTAACTGCTGATAGAGTTACTGTAATATCTCCTAAGTTATCAAAATATTTTTCAAGTTTCTCCATCTTTTTGATTGCATAGTCATTAATTGGGTCTGTTATTACTAAGTGTCTTCCTAATACTGTAATTTTCATAAAACATCACTCCTTGTCACTATCAGTTAAACCCTGAAAGTATTTCTTGTGTTACTTTATTATTCTACGTCCATCTAAAATTTCCTTTTTTTCTTTTAAAAAAATTTTTTTATTTTATCAATTTTCTTCTAAAGAAAGTTTTCCTCCTTTTAAATAATACTTTTTATCAGTAATATTTGAAAGCTCTTTTGAGTGTGTAACAACTATTATTGTTTGTTTAGCATTAATATTTATTTTTTTTAAAAGATTATGAATATTTTCACTTGTCTCTTCATCAAGATTTCCTGTTGGTTCATCTGCAAGTAAAATTTCAGGATCATTTATAAGTGCTCTTGATATTGCCACTCTTTGCTTTTCACCACCTGAAAGTTCACTTGATTTATGATAAAATCTCTCTTCAAGACCTACTTCTCTCAAAAGTCTTTTTGCTTTTTCTTCTGTTTCTTTTTTATTTTCACCTCTTAAAAGTGCTGGCAACATAACATTTTCAAGAGCTGTAAATTCTGGTAAAAGATAGTGAAATTGAAAAACAAATCCTATATTTTTATTTTTTATTTTATCAACCATCTCACTATCATTTCTATCTATCTTTTTTTCTTCAATAAAAATTTCTCCACTATCAAAAGAATCAAGCATTCCAATAACATTCAAAAGGCTTGATTTTCCAGAACCTGACTTCCCTAAAATAGAAATAAATTCTCCCTCAAAAACTTTTAAGTCAAGATCTTTTAAAATATGAATGTTTTCTGTTTTCCCCTTATAAGTCTTATTTATTTTTTTTAATTCTAGGGCTATCTTACTCATGTCTTAATGCCTCCATTGTTTCCATCTTTCCAGCTCTATATGCAGGAAATATACTTGAGAAAAATATTATCACTACATTTACAAGAATTATTGTGATAATCTCTTTTAAAGAAAGTTCCACTGGAATTTTTGTAAGGTAATATATACTTGTTATTCCTGCAATAGAATAGTTTTCAACATACCATAAAATTATAAGAGAAAAAATTGTCCCTATAAAAATTCCTATTCCTCCTAAAGTCATTCCCTCAAGAAGAAATATTCTCATTATATTTTTCTTAGAAAATCCCATTGCCCTCATAATTCCTATATCTTTTATTTTTTCTCTCACAAGCATATTCATTATTACCCAAACAACAAATCCAGCTATCACAACAATAAGAGAAAATACAACTATCATAACCGTTTTTTCTAAAGCTAGGGCTGAAAGTAAATTTCTATTTTGATCTCCCCATGTTCTACTTAAAAATCCATATTTATCAAATATTATATCTGCCACATTTTCAGCCTTATATGGATCATCTAAGGTTACCTCAAGACTCGTTACCTTATTTGGATCTAAGTATAAAAGATATTGAGCTGTTGCAAGAGGAATTATAACCATATTCATATCATACTCGTAATATCCACTTTCAAAAACTCCACCAATCACAAAAGGAAGTTCTTGATTTTCTGCTGACACCAAAGTAATTTTATCTCCTATACTTGCCCCTAATTGATAAAAAAGTTCTTTTCCTATAAGGATTATGTTTTTCTTTTCCTTGTTTAATGTTCCCTCAACTATTTTCCTACTTAAATCAAAACCTTTTTCAGCTTTTTCAAAGTCTATTCCATCAACCTTTACTCCTGAAACATAACTTCCATAATTTCCTGTATATTTTATTATCCCTTGAGTTGATACCTTTGGAATTACTCCCTTTACTCCATCTATCTTTTCAAGTTTTTGAAGTAAATCTTTATAGTTATCCTCTCTATCTAAATCAGCTACTGAAACATGACTTCCTATTGAAAGAATACTATTTATCATATTTTTATCAAGTCCATTTGCTATTCCAATAGAAACCATAAGAACTGTTATCCCAATAGTTATTCCAAGTATTCCTATAAGGCTTTGTTTTTTCTTTTCAAGTATATGTTTTTTAGCTATAAAAAATTCAAGCATTTCTGCTCCTTTCACACTTTATTTATTAGTTTTTTAAATTTAAATATAGTATATCATAATTTTATAAAAAAACAGGAACAGAATTTCATCTGTTCCTATTTTAAAAAAATTTATTTTTCCTGTGTGTGTATATATTTATTATTTACTATAGAATAATAATTATAGATTTATATTTGGTATGACAATTTGACAACCCCCTCATGTCATTTTGTTACAAGGGATACGACACTTTGTCTATATAGCTTTAAAATTATTTCTCTTGTTCTTTCAAGCTATTTTCATATGCTTCCACTGCTTCCCAACCATTTATTCTTAGGAATAAAGCTCCTGTCTTTGGATCTATTAAAAGTCCGTGAACTGCAACATCTTTAGGCATTAATGGGTGATTTCTAACTTTTTCCACACTTTCAATCAAAGAAATTTCAACAGAGTCAAATCCATAAAGCCATTTATTAACTTTTATTCCTGCATTGCTTAGAGTATCAATAGTATTTTTAGAAATTCCTCTATCTATCATTTTTTGAATTGTTTTACTTGGATCTATTCCACTCATTCCACAATGAAAGTGTCCAACTATATAAACCTCTTTTACATCAAATTCATAAACACAGACAATTATACTTCTCATAGCACTTCCAAATGGGTGAACTATAACTCCTCCTGCATTTTTTATAAATTTAGCATCTCCATTTCTAACATTCATAGCCTTTGGCAAAAGCTCTGTAAGTCTTGTATCCATACATGAAACTACAACCATTTTCTTATCAGGATATTTTGTTGTACCAAAAGCTTCATACTCTTTATTATCTACAAATTTTTTATTAAATGCTAATATCTCTTCTAAGTTTTTGTTTTTTTCAACCAAATCAAACACCTACCTTTTAATGTTAAAAAATTTAATTTTTTGTTCTTTTAAAGAATTATTTTTCTGCTTCTGGTATTAATCTTACTTGAACACAATTATTTTTGTCAATAATTTTTTTAAAGAAATCTTTTAATTTTATTTCATTCATCTTTTTTTCAAATTCTTTTGGAGTATAAGGTTCATATTCCTCTCCTCTTTTTAATTTCTCATCTAAATAATTAAGCCAAAAACTATTTTGTTTCTGACTATTTTCATAAACTAGTTTATAATTTTTTACAACACTTTCAAGAGATGATTTTTTAATCTCGCCATCTACAAGTTTTCCAACCTCTTTTTTAACTGCCTCTGTTATCTCATCAGCTCTTTTTGGGTCAGTAGAAAATCTAATCTTTAAATATCCATTTTCATTTCTACTTATAAAAATATTTGGAGAAATTCCATATACCCCTGCTAATTTTTCTCTTATCTCATCAATAAGATTTATTCTTAAAATGTCTTCAAAAGTTTTTAACATATATGAATTTTCTTGAGAATAACTTACTTTTAACGGATAGAAAAGTGAAACTCTCACTTTTTTATCATCACCTTTTACAACCTTTTCATATATTGTTCCACTTGGATATTTTATATCTAAATACTCTTTTTTCATATCCTCTTTACTTTCTTTTACAGGAAGAGAGGCAAAATATTTTTCAAGTATTTCACTTACTTTTTTATCGTCAATAGAACCTATTATAACACCCTTAAATCCATTAAATTCAGAAAATTTATCTCTGTATTCATCTTTTATTTTTTCAACTGTTATAGAATTTAAATCTTTTATTTCAATAGATTTTTTTCTTATGTCATCGTTAAAAAATACTTCAACTATTTTGTCTAAATAAGTTGCATCTGGAGAATTTTTTCTATTTTCAATCATCTCTTTTGCACTTACTGTAATATACTTATATGCTTCTTGTGCCACTTGAGGCTCTTTTACCATATAAGTAAAATAGTCTAAGGCAGTATCAATATCCTTATTATTTGACACTATGAAAACCCCTTGTTCAAAATTATTTATATAAGTTTCAACAGAAAATTCTTTCCCTTTCATAAATCTATCTACATCTTGATATTTTATATTTCCTGCACCAGATTTATTTACAAGTTCAGTTGCAAATTTTGAGTTAAGATACATTGTATCACTATCTTTTATACTTCCCTCTTCTTTAAAAAGTTTTATATAAATCTTATCTTTTTCAAAATCTGTTTTCTTATAAAGAAATTCTATTCCATTTGAAAGTTTTATTTTCTTATAATTTTTCATATCTTTTGTTTCTAAAACTTTTCCAGAAATAATTTCTAGTTTCTCAAGAGAAAGATTAAAATTCATCTCACTTTTTTTAGAAACAGGTTGTTTTTCTGCATTTAAAATTATATTTTTAAGCTCTACATCACTTGGTACTTTTATATCTTTTTCCTTTGGAGTAAAAAGAACTACTGAATGATTATCCTTATAAAATTCCATAGCTTTTTCTTTTATATTTTCTGTTGTTATATTTTTAGAAAACTCATCATAATACTTAAGCATATTTTCTTCATCTATAAAAATTTCATTATTTAAAAATACTTTTCTAACCTCTGAAATAATAGTTTCACTTTCAAGGCTATCCTTATTTTTTAAACTATCCTCAAAGCTACTTCTTAAATTCTCTTTTTCTGCCTCAAGCTCATCTTGTGAAACACCATTTATAGCCATATCTTTTAATATGCTTATAGTTTTTTCTATCCCCTTTTCAATATTATTTTTATTTAAAACAGAATAATAAGTATTTAATCTATCCTTTGAGAATTCCATGCCAAAATAACCACCCTCATAGATAAGATTATTTCCTGTTTTTATCTCATCATTTATCCTGTTTGAAAGAAGAAGTTTAAATATAAGATTCTTATAATAGTCCTCTACCTTTTCTTCGTTGCTTTTAAAAGAATAATCTTCCCTTGACATTATTTCAAAAAGAACATAAGTAAGCTCTTTATCTTGAAATACAGTATATTTATCTGGAAGTTCCTTAAGCCTATATTCTTCTCTTGGAATAAATCTTTTAGTTTCATTATAATCAAAATATTTTTTTATAACCTCTTTTGCATATTTTGGCTCAATATCTCCAACCATTACAACTGCCATATTTTCTGGGTGATACCATTTATTATAATATCTTACTAAAGTATCTCTTTTAGTATTAGAAATAATATCCATATCTCCTATTGGAAATCTCATTCCATATCTTGAACCCTCAAAAATCTCTTTCTGATAAACCTTTGTCAATCTATCAGAAAGCCCTTGACTTAATCTCCATTCCTCTTTTACTATATCTTTTTCACTATCAATATCCTCTTGCTTAAAAGTAGGCTTTAAAGTCATCTCTTTTAAAACCTCTATTCCTTTTTCAAATTTTTCCTTGTCATCTGTTGGAATTTGGATTTTATAGACAGTTTCATCAAAACCAGTGTGGGCATTTAAATCTCCACCAAAATTAAGTCCTATTGATTGATAATATTTTACCACTTCATTTTTACTATATTTTTCTGTTCCATTAAAACAAAGATGTTCTATTAAGTGAGCCATTCCAAGTTGGTCATCGTCTTCTTGAAGTGAACCAGATTTTACTGCCACATTTACAGACACTCTATTTTCTGGCATTTTATTTTTATAAATATAATATGTCATTCCATTTGAAAGTTTTCCTATCACAAGTCCTTTAGGATTTTCTACTTTTATTTGTCCAAAGCTTAAAATAAATAAAATAAAAAATAAAAGACTTAGTAATTTTTTTCTTATGTGCATTTCTTCCTCCTATTTTTAAAATATAAAAGTAAAATTTTTAATTTATTCTATAAAAATTATATCTATCCTCTATCTAAAAGTCAAAGAAATTTATCTTTTTAGTATTCTTTTCTTTATCTTAAAATTTCCTCATTTTTAATATAATTTTTCTATATAAATAAAAATTAATATGATATACTATAATTCTAAATAAATCACATAAAACATAGGGGGATTATCTTGAAATTTTTTAACAAAAAAAACTTTTTTAGTATTATTTCAATAATTGCTATCTCTCTTACAGTGGCATCATGTAAAAATAGCAATGGAGAAACTATTCCAACAGAAAAAGTTGAGACTATTATTGAGGAGGAAAAAATACCACCAAAGGAATTTTTATTCTCTACAAATCTTAAAACAACTGTATATGACTCATTTGATACAAAAAAATCTATTGATACCATAGGAAAAAACACTAGAGTTCTTGTTGTAGAAAGAAAAGATATTGAGATTATAAAAGAAAATAAAACTGATAAAAAAACAACTACCACAACTAAAGTAGCAACTACACCTAAGAAACCTGAAAAGCCTTTCTTAAATGATGATGAAAAAGTAAAAATTAATTTCTCTGAAACTAAGAAAGAGCCTATTACTACTGAAACTGTTGTAGAAGAAAAAGTATCTACTGAACCAAAAGAATATGAACATTGGGTTCATGTAAAATATAGAAAAAATTTAAAAGAAAGAGATGGTTGGATATTAGAAAAATATCTTATTTCTGATACTTTTAAAAATTTACCAAAATCATGGCAGGGAATGCAACTTAATAATTTCCCAGAGAAAGTGGAATTTCCTGACAACCCAAGAGTTGACGTAAAAGGAGTATATCTTACTGTTTACTCTGCTTCATTAGATAAGAAGCTTGATTCACTTATTCAGCTTGCTAAAGAAACAAAAATAAATGCCTTTGTTATTGATGTTAAAGATGATGGTGGACAACTTTTATGGAAGATGGACGATTCTATTTTAAAATACAATTCAAAAGCATTTTCTAAGGTTTATATAAAAGATATAAATGCATTTATGAAAAAATTAAAAGACAATAATATCTATACAATTGCTAGAATAGTCTCTTTCAAAGATCCTGTTTATGCAAAGCAAAATCCTGATAAAGCTATAATTGAGAAAAAAACAGGAAAACCATTTATGAATAAAGATGGTATCATTTGGGTATCTCCACATGATAAAAATCTTTGGGAATATAATATTGCAGTAGCAAAAGAAGCTGCAAAAGTTGGTTTTAATGAAGTTCAATTTGACTATGTTAGATTTCCAGCTTCAAATGGTGGAAAATTAGATGCTTATCTTGATTACAGAAATCCTGAAAATGATTCTAAACCTGTTACAATTCAAAAATATTTAAAATATGCTTGGGAAGAACTTACTCCTCTTCATGTATATATAAATGCAGATATTTA
>JAHHTB010000052.1 GCA_020024855.1 Fusobacterium sp. | reverse complement strand
GATATAAATTTATTAAGAAAAGATTTTGAAATTGTAAGAGATTTTATAGATTTTTCTAAATATGATGGTGGAATAGAAACTGCTGGAATGAAAGATACTATAGAAATTTTAAAAAAATGTGATCTTATGGGAATGTATTTTGAGCCAGAAGAGCTTTATGATATTAACCAAAACTTAAGACTATTTAGATTATTTAAAAATAGACTTGAAGATCTTGACAAATATAAAGAGTTAAAAGGAAAATTTGTATCTGTTCCTGTTGTAAAATTTATAGAAGATATAATTAATAAGACAATAGATAATGAAAAGAAAATACAAGATGAAGCCTCTCTTGATTTAAGAGATATAAGAGCACAGAAAAAATTATTATCAGCAAATATAAAAAGAAAATTTGATGATATGTTTTCTAACGAAACTTATTCAAAAGCTATTCAAGAAAAAATAATAACAATTCGTGATGGAAGAAGTGTTATTCCTGTAAAGCTTGATTTTAAAGGATTAATAAAAGGAATAGAGCATGATAGATCTTCTAGTGGGCAAACAGTATTTATAGAACCTCTTTCAATAGTATCTTTAAATAATAAGATGAGAGAATTAGAAGCAAGAGAAAGAGAAGAAATAAGAAAAATTCTTTTAAGAATTACTGATCAGATAAGAATGAATGTAGAAGATGTAAGAAAGATAGGAGAAAGTGTTTTAGAGCTTGATTTCTTAAATGGAAAATCAAAATATGCAATAGATAATAATTGTACAATTCCAGAAATAAATGCTAGAGAGCAATTAAGTATAGTAGAGGGAAGACATCCTTTCATAGAAAAAGAAAAAGTTGTACCTCTTACATTTGAAATAGGAAGAAAATATAACACACTTCTTATCACAGGACCAAATACAGGAGGAAAAACAGTTGCTTTAAAGGTAGCTGGACTTCTTACACTAATGGCTCTTGCAGGTATTCCTATTCCTGCTAAAGAAAATTCAAGTATAGGATTTTTCTCAGGAGTATATGCAGATATTGGAGATGAACAAAGCATAGAGCAATCACTTTCATCATTCTCAGCTCATTTAAAAAATGTTCAAGATATTTTATCAAATGTAACTAAAAATTCTTTAGTTCTTTTAGATGAACTTGGTTCAGGAACAGATCCAGTTGAGGGATCAGCTTTTGCTATGGCAGTAATTGATTTTTTAAAAGATAGAAAAGTAAAATCAATGATAACAACACACTATAGTGAGGTTAAAGCATATGGATATAATGAGGAAGAGATTGAAACAGCTTCAATGGAATTTAATTCAGATACTCTTTCTCCAACATACAGACTTTTAATAGGAATTCCTGGTGAAAGTAATGCACTTACAATTGCTAAAAGATTAGGTGTATGTGATGAGGTAATAGAAAGAGCTAAGACATACATAAGTGACGAGAATAAAAAAGTTGAAAAAATGATTTCAAATATTAAAGATAAAGCTGATGAACTTGAAGCAATGCAAGTGGAAGTAAATAGATTAAAAGAAAAAGCTAAAAAAGATCAAGAAGAATACGAAGAAAAATTAAGACAATTAGAAGCAGAAAAAAATATCATATTAAAAGAAGCTTATGAAAAAGCAGATACAATGATAAAAGATATGCAAAATAAAGCTGCTGCTCTTGTTAAAAAACTTCAATCAGAAGAAAATAAAAAAGATGATATGAAAAATGTTCAAAAGAGTCTTAATATGCTTAGAACAAGTCTTGATCAAGAGAAAAAAGCAAATGTAGAACAAAAACCTAAGGTAATAAGAAAAATAGATATAAAAGAGGGAGAAAAAGTCTTAGTACTAAGTTTAAAACAATATGCTGTTGTATTAAAAATAAATACTTCAAAAGAAACAGCCTTTATTCAAGCTGGAATTTTAAAATTAGAAGTACCTCTTGATGATTTGAAAAAAATAGTAGAGAAAAAAGAAAAAGTTTATGGATCAGCTTCAACATCAAGTAGAACAAGTGTAAAACCAAAAATAGATTTAAGAGGAAAAATGGTTGAAGAAGCTATATATGAACTTGAATCATATTTTGATAGAGCAATGATGAATGGGTATAAAGAAGTTCAAGTTGTTCATGGAAATGGAACAGGAGCTTTAAGAAAAGGGATAGTGGAATATTTAAAAAAATGTAGATATGTAAAAGAGTTTAGATTTGGTGGACAAGGTGAAGGTGGTGTAGGTTGTTCTGTAGTAACTCTAAAATAAGATACACTTTAATAGTAGCAGCTGCTGGAGTTGGAAAACGTATGGGACTGTCTTATCCAAAACAATTTTTAGAATATAATGGGAAACCACTTTTTATAAATGTTCTTGAGATAGGAGAAAAATCAAAATTAATAACAGATATAATTGTTGTTACAGGAAAAGACTTAATAAATGAAGTAATAAATATGTGTGAAAAATTTAAAATAACAAAAATAAAGCATATTATAGAAGGTGGAAAAGAAAGACAGGATTCTATATTAAATGCTTTAAAATTTTGTGAAAAAAATTCCATAATAGCAGTACAAGATGGAGTAAGACCATTTTTTAAAGAGGAATATTTAGAAAAATCTTATTATGAATTAAAATCTAATTTAAATATAGATGGAGTAGTGATAGGTGTTCCTGTAAAAGATACTATAAAAGTTGTAGATGAAAATGGAATAATAGTGTCTACACCAGTTAGATCCACTTTAGTAGCAGCTCAAACTCCTCAAGTGTTTAGAGGTGAAAAAGTGATAGAGGCTTATGAAAAAGCCGAAAAAGAAAAATTTTTAGGAACAGATGATTCTTCTCTTGTAGAAAAATATGGTGGAAGAGTAAAAATAATATTGGGAGATTATGGAAATATAAAGATAACAACAATAGAAGATATAAATTTTTTAAAGCAAGAAGGAGAATAAAATGAAAATTTTAATTTCACAAATAAAACCATATCTTGGGAATGTAGAAAGAAACTTAGAAAAAATAGTAAAAGATATTGAGGAAGGAATAGAAAATGGTTGTGAGATAGCAGTTTTTCCTGAACTTTCTTTAACAGGAACTCTTCTTGAAGATTTAGCTTTTGATGTAGCTATTTCAGAAATTCCAAAAGAACTTTTAGATTTAAGTAATAAGATTACTATTATTTTTGGAGCAGTATGTGAAGAAAATAATAGATTATATAATTGTGGAATTTGTTTAGAAGATGGAAAAACTTTAAAAAAACATAAGAAAGTATTTTTATTAAATAGTAATGGTGGAAGTGAGTCTAAATATTTTACAAGAGGAAAAGAGGTAAAAACTTTTGAAAGTAAGTATGGAGTTTTTGGAATTACTCTTGGAGAAGAAGGACTTAATCCAATGGTAAATGGAATACTTTCTTCTTATGGTGCAGAAATAATTTTTAATCTTGTAAATGAAAATGTAGACATAAAAGAAAAAGATTCTTCTTATGAAAAAATGGCTCAGGCAAACTCATTATATAATAAAAATTTTACAGTGATGGTAAATAGAGTTGGTGTAGAAGATAGTGTTACTTTTACAGGAAATTCATTTGTAGTTTCTCCTTATGGAAAAATATTAGAAAAAATGGAGAAATTTATTGAAAAATTAAGTATAATAAACATAGACTTAAAAGATATAAAAAGAGCATATTATAATTCAGAATTTGACAGAGAAAGTAATTTAGAGGTTATAAGAAAAGAACTAGAAAGAATTATAGCTAAAGATTAAAAAAATAACTAGTTTGGAGGATTAATGAAAAAGATAATAAAGGCAGTTTTATTTCTGATAGTGATAGTGATATCAGGAATTCTGATCTTTGAATATTCTTATAAACTTACATTAGATAATTTTATAACTGATAGAACAACTTTTATTTATAGTAATAAGAATATAAATAAGGAAAAATTAGAAAAATTTGAAAATATTTTTGAAATAGATAAACCTATTGAAAAAGATATATTAAAAAGAATAAAAAATATATGTATATTATCACAAAGTAAGCTGTATAGCAGTGATATAAAAATAGTGGGAATAGCTGATACAGGAATATACTATCCAATTATGTATATGAAAATGAAAAATTATTTTAATTTAAAAGAGGATAATTTTTATGAATTAAAAGAGGAATATAAAAAAGAATTAAAAATATCAGAAGTAGAGAATATATATGTGAAGATTCATAGAGGGCTTTTCTTTGTTAGTAGTGATACAGTAAGTATTGAAAAGATTTTAGATAATAAAGGAAAGAAAAGTTTAAAGACAGTAGAGATATTAAATCAACAAGCTAATGAAGGACTTGGAACTATTATAATAAATCAAGAAAGGGAAAGACTTTTTGGTATAGATAGGATAGTTGTATCTGGAAATGTAGAAGATAATAGGATTTTACTTGATGGTTTTATATATGGAGATAATGAGATTTTAAAAGATTTAAGTAATCAGCCAGAAAAAAGAATGATGAATAAATATATAACAGATAATAGATTATATATATCAACAGCTAATATAAAAAATTTAGATACTTTTATACTAAGAGCAATATCTTATAAAACAGCTAGTGCTAAAAAAATAGATTTAATTCAAGAACTTTTTTTAAGAGGATTTGCTGATATAATTTCAGAACTTAATGGTGAAATTGTAGTGGATCTTGAAAATGGAAATTATCTTTTAGGTTTAAAATCTTCAAAAGATGCAGAAATTTTTATGGAGTATTTTAAAAATGATGAAAATATAAATATTCAAAAAGATATTTATGGAAATATTTATATTCTTATAGGTGGAGATACTTTTGATCCATCAAATAATGTAGAAGAAATTAAAGAAAATCAATTTTTATTAGGAAAACTTGATACATACTATGGAAAAGTAGAAGTAAATGGTTTTTATGATCCAGATAGATTAAGAATAAAAACTCAAATAAACATAGAAAAATAGACATCAGGAGGATAAATATGATAAGAGTATACAATACAATGAACAAAAAAATTGAAGAACTTATTCCATTAAAAGAGAATGAGATTTCAATGTATGTATGTGGACCAACAGTATACAACTATATCCATATTGGAAATGCTCGTCCGGCAATATTTTTTGATACAGTAAGAAGATATTTTGAATATAGAGGATATAAAGTTACTTATGTTCAAAATTTTACAGATGTAGATGACAAGATGATAGCAAGAGCTAATCAAGAAGGGGTATCTCTTAAAGAAATTGCTCATAAATATATAACTGCATATTTTGAAGATACAAAGAAAGTAAATTTAAAAGAAGATGGAATGATAAGACCAAGGGCAACTGAGCATATTGGTGATATGATAAGAATAATTAAAAATCTTATTGATAATGGTTATGCTTATGAAGTTAATGGAGATGTATATTTTGAAGTTGAAAAAAATAAAGATGGTTATGGTTGTCTTTCTGGTCAAAATATAGATAATTTAAAAGCTGGAGCAAGAATAGAAGTAAATGATATAAAACGTTCTCCTGTTGACTTTGCTCTTTGGAAAAAAGCTAAAGAGAGTGAACCAAGTTGGGATTCACCTTGGGGAAAAGGAAGACCAGGTTGGCATATAGAATGTTCAGCAATGTCTAGTAAATATCTAGGAGATACTTTTGATATTCATGGTGGAGGACAAGATCTTATATTTCCACACCATGAAAATGAAATAGCTCAATCAAGATGTAGTAGTCATGGTGAATATGCAAGATATTGGATGCATAATGGTTATATAAATGTAAATGGTGAAAAAATGTCAAAATCATTAGGAAACTTTTTCCTTTTAAGAGAAGTTTTAGAGCATTATGAGGGAAGAGTAATAAGATTTTTTGTTTTAAGTTCTCACTATAGAAAACCAATTGATTTTTCTGATGCTGAACTTACTCAAAGTAAAGCAGGATTAGAAAGAATAGACAATGCTATTTTAAGAATAAAAGAAAAAATTTCTGAAAAATCTTTTGAAGATGGAGATAATTTAAGTGGATTAGCTTCATACTTAGAAGAAACTAAAAATAAATTTATAGCTGCTATGGACGAAGACTTTAATACAGCACAAGGACTTGGAGCTATATTTGAATTAGTAAAAGAAGTTAATAAGTATGTTGATATTGAAAAAGTTTCAGAAGAGGGAATGAAAAATCTTGCAGCAGCAGAAACTTATATAAGATATATAATGGAAGAAGTTCTTGGAGTTCTTTTAAAAAGTGATGAAAATATAGGAAATCTTACATCTGAATTAGTAGAATTTATTCTTGAACTTAGAAGAGAAGCAAGAACAGAAAAGAACTGGGCTTTATCTGATAAAATAAGAGATAGACTTGGTGAGATGGGAATAAAGATAAAAGATGGAAAGGATAAAACAACATGGTCTCTATAGATTTGAGAGAAACTAGTGGAGTTGTTTTAGCATATTTAGGTGACTCTGTTTGGGAACTTTATGTAAGAGAATATTTTATATTAAAAGGATATAATATAAGAAACTTAAATAAAAATGTTGTTAAATCTGTAAATGCCAAAACACAAAGTAGAATATTAAGAGATATTCTTGATGATGTTGATGAAAAATATAAATCTGTAATAAATAGAAGTAAGAATGGAAATATAAAAACATTTCCAAGATCATGTACAGTTATGGAGTATAGAGAGGCAACAGGTTTTGAAGCTTACATAGGTGCTTTATATATTGATGGAAATATTGAAAAAATAAAAGAGATTATAAAAGAAAATCTTGATGGAGAGGATAAATAGCATGGGATTATTTAATTTTAATTTTGGTTCAGGAAAAGGTATTGGAATTGACTTAGGAACTGCTAACACTCTTGTTTATAGCAAAAAGCAAAAAAAGATAGTTTTAAATGAGCCATCAGTTGTAGCAGTAGAGAAAGAAACAAGAAAAGTTTTAGCAGTAGGAAATGAAGCAAAAGAAATGATAGGTAAGACTCCTGATTCTATTGTGGCAGTAAAGCCTCTAAGTGAGGGAGTAATAGCTGATTATGATGTAACTGAGGCTATGATTAAATACTTTATTAAAAAAGTTTTTGGAAATACAATTTTTATGCCTGATGTTATGATATGTGTTCCAATAGATGTAACAGGTGTTGAAAAGAGAGCCGTTTTAGCAGCTGCACTTTCAGCAGGAGCTAAAAAAGCATATCTTATAGAAGAAGCAAGAGCAGCAGCTCTTGGAGCAGGAATAGATATATCAGCTCCAACAGGAAATATGATAGTTGATATTGGTGGAGGTTCTACTGACGTTGCTGTAATATCATTTGGAGAAACAGTCGTAAGTAAAACTATAAGAACAGCAAGTAATAATTTTGATACTGATATTATAAAATATATCAAAAAAACTCATAATCTTCTTATTGGAGACAAAACAGCTGAAGAAATTAAAATAAAAATTGGAACAGCTATTCCATTAGAAGAAGAAGAAAGTATTGTTGTAAAAGGAAGAGATTTGATAATGGGACTTCCAAAATCAATAACAATTACATCAGAAGAAGTAAGAGAAGCAATATCTGATTCTCTTATGGAAATTGTTATGTGTGTAAAAGAAGTTCTTGAAAAAACTCCACCAGAACTTGCAGCAGATATAGTAGATAGAGGAATCGTTATGGCAGGAGGAGGTTCTCTTATAAAAAATTTCCCTGTACTTATTTCACAACATACACATCTTAGTGTAAAACTTGCTGAAAATCCTCTTTTAAGTGTGGTTGTTGGTGCAGGAATGGCTATGGATCAGCTAAAAATATTAAAGCAAATAGAGAAAGCAGAAAGATAAAAATGTTTAAAGAAATTATTTCTAACGAAGAGGCTAAAAATTTTTTAATAAATGAATTGAGAGGTAAGAGAAAACAAGGGACATATATTTTCTATGGGGAAGATAGAGATCTTGTAATGGAGTTTGCTCTTAGTTATGCTAAAGCATTAACATGTAAAAATATGGAAGATGATTTTTGTGGTGTATGTGATAGTTGTAAAAGAATGGATAGTTTTACTCATGGAGATTTAGAAATATACGAAGATAATAATGGAATAAAAATAGATAAAGTTCGTGAAATAGCTTATAGAATTTCAACAGCATCTTATGAAGGTGGAAATAGAATATTTATTTTAAGGGATATTGAGAAAATGAAAAAAGAAGCAGCAAATGCACTTTTGAAAATGATAGAAGAACCAGAAGAGGGAAACTTTTTTATTCTTTTAGCTAATAATCTTAATATTCTACCAACAATAAAGTCTAGATCAATATTTTTAAATATAAAAGTAAGGACAGCAGAGGAATTAGGTGTATCACTTTTTGAGTATGATTTCTTTTGTGGAAAAGGAAAAGAGATTTTACAATATAAAGAAAGTAGCATAGATTTACAGACAGGAGAACCATATAATGAGATAGGGACTTTTATAAAAAAATATATTGAGGAACCTAAGATTGAAAATAAGATAAAAGTGTATAAATCCTTAAGAGATTTTTTTGTAAATAGAAAATACATAAATGAAATAGATAAGTTAACATTTGCAGAAAATATATATTTTTCATTAAATAATGATAGAATTTTTGCTCAAGAAATATGTAATTATATATGTCATTTAATAAAAAATTATGATAGTCTTGAGAATCTTATCCTTATTAAAAGTATGGTTAAAGTACCAGTAAATTTAAAATTATTATTAAAAGTTTTTATTAATGAAATAGGTTAATAAATAAAAAAAGAGAATTCTTTTACGAATTCTCTTTTTTGGTTAATACTATTTGATAAAAAGAAGAATAGTACTTTTTATTTTTAATGAATAACTTCACTTCTTCTTTCCATAAGAATTGAGTCTTGCCATTTGTCATTTTTATCTTTTGCTATTTTTTCTCTATAACCAACAAGCCTAAATCCACAGCTTTCATGTAATTTTCTGCTTGAAAAATTATTAGCTAAGATAACAGATTGAAGAGTCCAGATATTATTTGCTTCAGATACTTCTATAACTTTTTGAAGTAATTTTTTTCCGATTCCAAGAGATTTATAATCTTGATGAACATACACACTCACTTCATTTACTCCAACATAATCTTCTCTAGCAGAAGTCGCACTAAGAGTTACCCAACCAACTATTTTTCCTTTATATTCAGCAACAAGTCTTCCTATTTTTAATTTAGATTTATCCCAATATTCAAAATCAGGAACACTTTTCATAAAAGTTGCAGTACCACTATCTATTCCTTGTTTATAAATAGTTTGAACTTCTTCCCAATCTTCATTTTTCATTTCTCTTATTAAAACCTTATCCACTTTTCCTTCCTCCTAAGTTTAGTATAAAATATTTTAAATATCTTACAACCAAAATGATTAAGGTATCAGATATAAATTTTTCTTCAAACTTAATAAATCTCCTGAATTTTTTAAATAGGAATTTTTTTATTAGAAGAAGTTTTTGTTTAATATTCTATATCTAATAATATAATACAAATAATATAAAATTAAAAATATATATTATTTATAATATATTCATTAGTTTTTTTGATATCATACTTCTATTATTTCAAAGATTTGCTATAAAAAATTTTATCTTGTAAAAACTTCTATAATATTAAAAATATGGTCTCTTATTCTTCTATAGTGGTTTAGTATATCCATATAACTAGTACTAAACATAGCAGAAGCTTCTACTTTTGCTGTATTTTCTAAGTGATATCTTCTTGTTTCTCTAAATTTATCTGTAATATGATTTGCAAGAGAAATAGCTTTTATAAACATATCTTTATCTTTTGTTTCATATGCTTTATTTATATCATGGAAAAGAGTATTAATGGCATTATTAAGATATAGAAGTTTTTTTATTTTTTCTTCACTTAATGAAATTTCATTATCATGAAGTTTTCTAAGAGTTTTTGCTATTCTTACAAGGTAATCACTTATTGTTTCGTATTCATCACAGATTTCTAAATTTAATCTTGTTTCTTCTTGCATATTATTATCTAAGTCTTTATTTAAGATTTTAAAGTTTACATCTGTTATTTCTTGTTGGAAAATATCAAGTTTTTCCTCTATTTCTTGAAGTTTAGATACTTGTTCTTCGCTTATATCCTCTTTTTTTCCATAAACTTCTTCTATCGTAAATATCATTTCTTTTATATTCATTCCCATATTTAGAACTTCTTTTTTTGTTTGTCCAACTACAACACTTGGTGTTCCTATCATAAGTTCATCAAGTTGAGTAACTCTTGTTTTTAATGTCTTATCATCTTTAATTATAAAACATAAAAACTTAGCAAGATATCCTACAAGAGGAGTAAAGATTATAACGTTTATTACATTAAATATTGTATGTGCTGTTGCTATTGCCATTGTCATATTATGAACTGGATCTACAAAATTTTGTAAAAATTTGATGTAGAATGGAAATAGTGTTGTTGCCCATAATACTCCAGATATATTTATAATTGTGTGAGCATAAGCAGCTCTTTTAGCATTAGCATTAGCATTTAATGTAGCAAGAATTGCTGTTATTGTTGTTCCAACATTTTCACCAAGAACTAAAGCAACTGCTGTATTATAGTCAATAAGTCCTTGTAAAGCTAGCGTAATTGTTATTCCTAATGTTGCTGACGAAGATTGTACAATAGCTGTTATTAATGCACCTATACATGCTGTTTTGACAACTCCTATATAAGTGTCTGCATTAAACATATGGAATAATCTTATAAATTCTGGCATACTTCTTACTGGTTTTAAACCATTACTCATTAGTTCAAGACCTAAGAATATCATTCCAAGTCCCATAATTGTTAAAGCTCTTGTTCTTGCTTTATCTCCCTTTAAAAAGACATAGGCAATGGCTGCTGCTCCAGCAATTGGTAAACCATATTTTCCTATATTAAGAACCAAAATCCATCCTGTTATTGTTGTTCCTATATTAGCTCCTAAGATTACTCCTAAACCTTGCTTAAGAGTTAAAAGAGAAGCATTAACAAATCCTATTGTCATTACAGTACTTACTGATGAAGATTGTACAAGCATAGTTACAAAAAGCCCCATAAAAACTGCGACTATTCTATTAGTAGTAAGAACTGCTAAAATTTTCTTTAATCTTTTACCTGCAAGTTTTTGCATTCCTCCTGACATATTTTCCATTCCATATAAAAATATACCAAGACCCCCAATGATTTTACATAAAATCTCTAAATACATTTTCCCTCCTCAAATTTTGGAATACTAAATCCATGTAAAAAAATTTTAGCAACTTTTTACACTACATTCAACTTTATTTACATTATTTTTACATTACAAATAGAAATATTTTAAAGAAGTTTTTCATAAGCAAGTCTTTCACTTCCATCTGATATATAAATAATTCCACAATACTCAAAGTTATTTTTTATTATAAATTTTTGCATAGATTTATTATCTTTTTGTGTATCTATTCTTATACTTCTTATGTTTCTTTTTAGGCACATTTTTTCTGTTTCTTTTATTAAATTATTTGAAATTCCCATTCCTTTTAAATTACTTTTTATTGCTATTCTATGAATTACTGCATATGGAAGACTACTTTTCCATTTTCCTTTTTCTATTATATTATAACTTTTTTCTTCTCTAAAAGAGATAACGCATGAAGCTATTATTTTTTCATTTTCATCACATAAAACATAACTTTCAGAATTATTTATATCATTTAAAATAATTTTTTCATTTGGATAATCATTTTGCCACTGATCAATTCCATTATTTTTAAAATAATCTTTTGC
>JAHHTB010000051.1 GCA_020024855.1 Fusobacterium sp. | reverse complement strand
GAAAAGAATATTCAAGACTATTTCTTGATAACTTTTTCAAATCAAGGTAATTTAGATTAAAAGATTTTACAGCTTTTAAATATTCATTAGTAATATTACTTCTACTTACTGCTTCGTCATCAGTACATATAACCATAGGAACATCATATTTTTTATATAAAGAAAATGGGTGTTCATCTTCTTTTATTCCAAGAATAATATCATTACTAGAAAGACATATTTCAATAGGAATTTTATTTGTGCTCATAAAGTTTAAAAGATTTATAGAATTTTCTTCCCAAGGAATACTCACTCCATGTCCTATTCTTTTTGCATAGGGAAACTTTTGTTCGTTTTTGTTTCTAGTAAGGAAAATTGTACTACAAATTCTATCATTTATATCTTCAAGAGGAGAACGAAGCAAATTTAATTCTCCAGCATGAAGAGAAAGATTTATTTTCCTAGGTGAAGACATATATTTTTCAGATAAATGTTTATATATAAAACGTAAAATTTCAAGATGTATTTCAAAATTCTCTCTTGAAGATATAGCGTCTTCGGGTTCAACAATATTAACTCCAGCAATTCTTTTATCTTTTATAGAATAAAGCATAAAACAATAAGCTTCTGCAAAGAATTTAGCTAAAGATGAACTAGCTCTTGTTAAAAAAGGAATATATTTTAATGTAAAATCAGAAACTCCATTTTCATTTAAAAAGTTTTCTCTTTCATTTAAAAAAGAAATTACTTTTAAATAATTTTCTTCTGTATCAAGTTTATTAAGAATTTCACAATATTCTTTCATTTGACTTAAATCAAAAATTTTATAATTTTCAATAGCATTTATATAAATAGTTTTTACTTCTTCAGGAATAGCTTCAGAAATAAGTTCAAGATATTTTACATTTTGAATTTGATTTCTTTTTATTATCTCTAAAATCATTTGATTTTCTTCTCTTTTACTACTAAGAACAGAGAAAAAAGAATTGAAAAAATGCTTAGCCCCATCATCTAAACCATTCCACCCTCTCATGCTAAAATTATTAAGCATATTTTCAGTATAAAATTTTTTAAAATCACTTATAGAAATTATTTTTTCATTTTTATCAGAATTGTTATACTCAAAATTATTAAGAAATATATTTTTTCTTAAATCGTACCAGTTGTTTTTTTTTATTGCATCTTCATAAACAAATTCAGTAAAAGTAGCACCAAGGGAATGGTTATGTAAATCTCCACCTTTTGGAAAATCCTTTAAAAATATAATAAGCTCAGGAGTATTTCTCTTTATCTCTTCAAATTTTTCTAGTATATTATTTTTCATTGTACCTCCTTGTTATTATTTATAATGAAAAATTAAAGAAACCATCAGAATTTACCAAGTAGGTCATCTTTGATGGTTTCAAATAGTATAAAATAATATAAAGTTATAGTTCTTGTCTTCCTTCAAGGGCTTTTGCTATTGTTGCACTGTCAGTAAACTCAATATTTCCTCCCATAGGAATTCCACTTGCAATTTTAGTAAGAGTAATTCCAAAAGGCTTTATAAGTTTTGTTAAATATAGTACAGTTGTTTCTCCCTCAAGATCAGGATTTAAAGCAAAAATAATTTCTTTTATATCATTTGTAGCAATTCTTTCAAGTAAAGATTTGATATTTAGTTTATCAGGAGTAATTCCATTAAGAGGAGCAATTTTACCATTAAGAACATGATAAACTCCATTATATTTTCCAGTTTTTTCAAGTGGAATAATGTCTTTACTATCTTCTACTATACAGATAATAGATTTATCTCTTAAATCATTACTACAAATATCACATAAATCATTTTCACTAAAGTTTCCACAAGTAGAACATCTTTTAACAAATTTTTTAACATTAATCATAGCAGATGAAAATTTTTCAACTTCACTTTCGTCCATCTCAAGAACATGGAATGCAAGTCTTGCAGCAGTTTTTCTACCAATTCCTGGAAGTTTATGAAATTCATCTATAAGTTTTTCTAAATATCTAGTAGACATTTTTACCTCAGGTTTTATTTGTTATCAATTGTAGGAGCTTTAAAATTTCTCATAGCTTTAATTATATCTTTTCTTTCTTTTCCTAAGTCAGCATTTTTTATTATATAGTCACTTACTCTTTCTTCATAGTCAGATTTCATACTTTCAACAATAGCCATAAAATCTTCATAACACATATCTGGTTTTATATATTCTTCTAAGTTACTTAAAAGAGTTACTCTTTTTCTATTATCTCTTATTTTTTTTTCATTATCCTCAATTTCTCTTTCGATTTTATTTTTTCTTCTAGCTTTTCTTACTAAGTCTAAAACATTGCTCATAATTGTATCCTCCTTAAAAATGATGAAATCTTATTTTTCCTAGATCTATTTTATACTATAAAATGTAAATTTGCAATTAAGAAAACAGGAATATTGTAATTTAATATCAAATATGGTAATATTCAAGTAAGGATATGATAAATTGGGGGGAAAGTGCATGGGATTTTATAACAAACTATTTGGAAGAAATAAAAAGCAAGAAGAAGTAAAGGAAGAAATAATTTTAGAAGAAAAAATAGAGAAAGTAGAGGGAACGGAAAAAGAAATAGAAATTAAAAATAGAATAGAAGTACCTATTAAAGAAGAAATTTTTGCCGAAGAAAAAAAAGAGATAATAGAAAATAAACTAAAACCTGAAATCATAGAAGTAATACAAGAAACACTAGAAGAAAAAGAAATAGAGGAAGTAAAGGAAGAAAAAAATGAGGGATTTTTTACTTCTTTAAAAGAAAAACTTTTTCGTACAAGAGAGGGACTTTTTGGAAAAATAAAAAATATTTTTTCAGGAAGAACAGTTATTGATGAAGAATTATATGAAGAATTAGAAGATTTACTAATTCAATCAGATATTGGAATGGATATGACTGTAAAAATAGTTAATGCTCTTGAAAAAGAAGTTAAATCTAAAGGGATAAAAGATCCTAATGAAATTTATTCAGTTTTAAAAGAGGTGATGAGTAAATTTCTTATTGATGGTGAAAATAACTTAGATATAAGAGATGGAGAATTAAATGTAATTCTTGTTGTT
Source organism: Fusobacterium sp. (assembly GCA_020024855.1). Lineage (GTDB taxonomy): Bacteria > Fusobacteriota > Fusobacteriia > Fusobacteriales > Fusobacteriaceae > Fusobacterium_B. Next base: position 8,811 of record JAHHTB010000051.1, on the reverse strand, counting down.
GGAGTAAATGGAGTTGGGAAAACAACAACAATAGGAAAGATTGCAAAGAAATTAAAAAATTCAGGAAAAAAGGTTATAATAGGAGCAGCAGATACCTTTAGAGCAGCAGCAGTAGAGCAACTTGAAGAGTGGGGAAAAAGAGCAGGCGTTGAAGTTATAAAAAAAGAAGAGGGAAGTGACCCTGGAGCAGTTGTGTACGATACAATTCAGGTAGGAATTAATAAAAAAGCAGATGTAGTTATAATTGATACTGCGGGAAGATTACATAATAAAAATAATTTAATGAAAGAACTGGAAAAAATAAATAATATTATAATTAAAAAACTAGGACATTCAAGATATGAATCAATACTTGTAATAGATGGAACAACAGGACAGAATGGGCTTACTCAAGCAAAAGTATTTAATGAGGCAACTAAGTTAACAGGATTTATAGTAACGAAACTTGATGGTACAGCAAAAGGTGGAATAGTATTTAGTATATCTGAAGAAATAAAAAAACCAATAAAGTATATAGGTGTTGGAGAAAAAATTGATGATTTAAGAGAGTTTAACACAAAAGATTATATTGAAGCAATTTTTGATTAAAAAGATAAAAAATTAATCTAGATATTGATGTATAAGGGTTAGAACAATATTTTAAAAAAACTATTAAAAAAAATTGTAATCTGATGTAAAATTTGTTCATATATATTTGAATATAGTTTACATATTTTTGATAGAGTTTAACACTTAGATAAAAAAATTTAGGAAACAAAAATTTGTTTATTAATTAATGAAGTGAGATATATTAATTCAAGGAGGAACTAAAGTGAGTTTTTTAGGTCAAGTAAGAAGAAGAGCATTAAAAGCTAACAAAAGAATAGTATTACCAGAGTCAGCAGATGAGAGAGTGTTAAGAGCTACAGCTGAAATTTTAAAAGAGAAATTAGCACGTCCAATTTTAATTGGAGAAGAAAGTAAAATAATGTATGATGCAAAAGCATACAATATTTCTTTAGATGGAGTTAAAATAGTAAACCCAGCAACATTTGAAAGAATGGATGAATATGCTCATAAACTAGCAGAATTAAGAGCAAAAAAAGGAATGACTTTTGAAAAAGCTAAAGAAATATTAACTACTGACATCAACTTCTTTGGTGCTATGTTAGTAAAAATGGGAGATGCAGATGGAATGGTTTCTGGTGCTATGTCTCCAACAGCTAAAGTATTAAAAGCAGGAATTCAAGTAATTGGAACTAAGCCAGGAGTAAAAACAGTATCTTCAGTATTTATAATGGAATTATCACAATTCAAAGATCTTTATGGAGGAGTTTTAGTATTTGGAGACTGTTCAGTAATTCCTAGACCAACTTCTGAACAATTAGCAGATATTGCATGTGAAGCAGCTGAATCAGCAAGAGTAATAGCTGGAATCAATCCAAGAGTTGCTTTATTAACATTCTCAACTAAAGGTTCAGCTCAACATGAATGTGTAGATTTAGTAAAAGAAGCTGGAAGAATTTTAAGAGAAAGAAAAGTAGGATTCAGATTTGATGATGAGTTACAAGCTGATGCAGCTTTAGTAAAATCAGTTGGAGAAATTAAAGCGCCATTATCAGATGTATCTGGAAATGCAAATGTATTAATATTCCCTAACTTATCAGCAGGAAACATAGGATATAAATTAGTTCAAAGATTAGGTGGAGCTAAAGCTTTTGGACCTATTATTCAAGGTGTTGCTTCTCCTATAAATGACTTATCAAGAGGATGTAACGTAGAAGATATCGTTGTATTAACAGCTATTACTTCTGCACAAGCTTGCTTAGAGTGTTGTGAAGACTAATTAAATTAAAAAGTATTATTGAGACTATAAAAAAATATTATTGAGGAGTGTCAAATGAAAGTATTAGTAATAAACTGTGGGAGTTCATCTCTTAAATATCAATTATTAAATCCAGAAACAAAAGAATTATTTGCAATAGGATTATGTGAAAGAATAGGAATTGAAGGATCAAAAATGGAATATGAAGTTCCAGCTAAAGATTTTGAAATAACTGTAACTGAACCTATGCCTACTCATAAAGAAGCATTAGCATTAGTTATAAATGCTATAACTGATAAAGAACATGGAGTAATAGCTTCTGTTGATGAAATAGATGCTATAGGACATAGAGTTGTTCACGGTGGAGAAGAATTTGTAAAATCAGTTTTAATTACTGAAGAAGTAATAAAAGGTGTAGAAGCTAACAATGAATTAGCACCATTACACAACCCAGCAAATTTAATAGGAATCAGAACATGTCAAGAACTTATGCCTGGAAAACCAAATGTAGGAGTATTTGATACTGCATTTCACCAAACAATGCCAGCAGAAGCATTTATGTATGCTCTTCCATATGAAGATTACACAGAATTAAAGGTAAGAAAATATGGATTCCACGGAACATCTCATAAATTTGTTTCACAAGAGTGCTTAAGAGAATTAGGAAATCCTGAGCATTCAAAAATTATAGTTTGTCACTTAGGAAATGGAGCTTCTATATCAGCTGTTAAAGATGGAAAATGTATAGATACATCTATGGGACTTACTCCTCTACAAGGTGTAATGATGGGAACTAGATGTGGAGATATAGATCCAGCTGCAGTATTATTCATAAAAGGTAAAAGAGAGCTTACAGATAAAGAAATGGATAACAGATTAAACAAACAATCTGGAATCTTAGGAATTTTTGGAAAATCTTCTGACTGTAGAGATATGGAAAATGGAGTTGCTGAAGGTGATGAGAGAGCAATACTTGCTGAAAAAATGTTCATTTATAAAATAAAAGCATATGTTGGAAACTATGCAGCACAATTAGGTGGAGTAGATGCAATTTGCTTTACTGGAGGAATTGGAGAAAATGCGGCTCATGTGAGAGAAGCAATAGTTGAAGGACTAGAGTTCATGGGAATTAAAATTAATAAAGAAGTTAATGCAGTTAGAAAGAAGGGAATTGTTGATTTAACAGCAGAAGATTCTAAAGCGAAAATCTTTAAAATTCCTACAAATGAGGAACTTGCAATAGCAAGAGATACATATGAAATAGTAAAAAAATAAATATATTAAAGATAATTAAGAAAATATAGACATTTTTTTAAATTATTGGTAAAATGTATGTGTATGTATTACTTTTGTGTGTACAAAAAAATTAGCAACAATGTAATTTAAAATAAAATTAAAGTTAAATAAAAGGGAGGAATCAACATGGCAAAAAAAATGCAATCTATGGATGGTAACCAAGCAGCAGCATATACATCATATGCATTCACTGAAGTTGCAGGAATCTATCCAATAACTCCATCATCTCCAATGGCAGAATATGTAGATGAATGGGCATCAAAAGGAATGAAGAATATTTTTGACGTACCAGTAAAAGTTGTTGAAATGCAATCAGAAGCAGGAGCAATTGGTACAGTTCATGGATCTTTACAAGGAGGAGCTTTAACAACTACATTTACAGCTTCTCAAGGATTACTTTTAAAAATTCCTAACATGTACAAAATAGCAGGAGAATTATTACCAGGAGTTATGCACGTTGCAGCAAGAACTCTATCAGTTCAATCTATTAATATTTTTGGAGATCACCAAGACGTTTATGCTACAAGACAAACTGGTTGGGCAATGCTAGCATCTAACTCAGTTCAAGAAGCTATGGACTTAGGAGGAGTTGCTCACTTATCAGCTATTAAAGCAAGTATACCTTTCTTACACTTCTTTGATGGATTCAGAACTTCTCATGAAATTCAAAAAGTAGAAGTTATGGATTATGAAGTTTATAAAAATTTAATAGACATGGATGCTGTAGAAAGATTCAGAAAAAGAGCAATCAACCCTGAATTTCCAGTAACTAAAGGTTCATGTCAAAATGATGATATTTACTTCCAAGGAAGAGAAGCTCAGAACAAATTCTACGATGCAGTTCCTGATATCGTTGCTCACTACTTAGATGAGATTTCTAAAGTAACAGGAAGAGAATACAAACCATTCAATTACTATGGACATCCAGAAGCTGACAGAGTAATCGTTGCTATGGGTTCAGTTTGTGAAACTGCAGAAGAAGTTGTTGATAACTTAAATAAAAATGGACAAAAAGTTGGTTTAGTAAAAGTTCACCTATATAGACCATTCTCTGAAAAATACTTCTTTAACGTTTTACCAAAAACAGTTAAGAAAATTGCAGTTCTTGATAGAACAAAAGAATCTGGAGCTCTTGGACAACCATTATATCTTGACGTTGTTGCTTTATTCAATGGAAAAGCAGAATCTCCAGTAATCATCGGTGGAAGATACGGAGTAGGAGGACATGATACAACTCCATCTCAAATATTCGCTGTTTATGATGAATTATTAAAAGAAACTCCTAAGAGAGATTTCACAATTGGTATAGTTGATGATGTAAATCACATATCATTAGAAGAAACTAACTTTACAGTAGTATCTGACGAAGACGTTAAAGCTTGCTTATTCTATGGATTAGGAGCAGACGGAACAGTTGGAGCTAACAAAAACTCAATAAAAATTATCGGAGACAAAACAGATTTATATGCTCAAGCTTACTTCGCATATGACTCTAAAAAATCTGGAGGGGTTACTAGATCTCACTTAAGATTTGGTAAAAAACCTATAAGATCAACTTACTTAATTGAAGCTCCTACATTTGTAGCATGTTCAGTACCAGCTTATATTGGACAATATGATATGATAAAAGGACTTAAAAAAGGTGGAACATTCTTATTAAACTGTGTATGGGATAAAGAAGAAATTCTTAACCACATTCCTAATAGTGTTAAGAAAGCACTAGCTGAAAAAGAAGCTAAATTCTATATCGTAAACGCAACTAAACTTGCTCAAGAAATAGGATTAGGAAACAGAACAAATACAATAATGCAATCTGCATTCTTCAAATTAGCAGAAATCATTCCGTTTGCTGAAGCTCAACAATACATGAAAGATTATGCTAAAAAATCATATGCTAAAAAAGGTGACGATATAGTTCAACTTAACTATAATGCTATTGATAAAGGAGCAGATGGAATCGTTGAGATTACAGTTGATCCAGCATGGAAAGATCTAGTTCCTGAAGAAAATATAGCTCACAAAGAATATGCTTGTGAATGTTCTTGTGATTCAACAGTTAACTATGCTAGAGAAATAGCATACCCTGTTAACCATGTTAAAGGATATGATTTACCAGTTTCTACATTCAACGGATATGAAGATGGAACTATGGAAAATGGACTAGCAGCATTTGAAAAGAGAGGAATTGCAGTAAATGTTCCTGAGTGGAAATTAGAAAACTGTATCCAATGTGGACAATGTTCTTATGTATGTCCTCATGCAGTAATCAGACCATTCTTACTAGATGAAGCAGAAGTTGCAGCTGCACCAGCTGGAATGGAATTCAAAGCTCCAATCGGTAAAGGATTAGAAGGATACAAATACAGAATGCAAGTTTCTATAATGGATTGTACAGGATGTGGATCTTGTGTTAACGTATGTCCAGCTAAAGAAAAAGCATTAGTAATGATTCCTTTAGATGAAGCTAAAGCTAAAAATGAAGATAAAAATGCTAACTACATGTTCAACAAAGTTACTTACAAAGATAACTTAATGGCTAAGAACACAGTAAAAGGATCTCAATTCGCTCAACCACTATTTGAATTCAATGGTGCTTGTCCAGGATGTGGAGAAACTCCTTACGTTAAATTAATAACTCAATTATTCGGAGAAAGAATGATGGTAGCTAACGCTACAGGATGTTCTTCAATCTACTCTTCATCTTCTCCATCAACTCCATATTGTAAAAATGCAAATGGACATGGACCATCATTCGGTACTTCATTATTTGAAGACAATGCTGAATATGGAATGGGAATGCACCTTGCAGTTGAAACATTAAGAGACAGAATCCAAGACGTAATGGAAAAGAACATGGATAAAGTTTCTGCAGAAGTTGCTGAGCTATTCAAAACATGGATTGCTAACAGAACAAGTGGTGCTGTAACTCAAGAAGTTAAAGAAAAATTAGTTCCTATGTTAGAAGCTTGTGACTGTGAAGTTGCAAAAGAAATCTTAGGATTAAAACAATACCTAGTTAAAAAATCTCAATGGATCTTCGGAGGAGACGGTTGGGCATATGACATCGGTTATGGTGGATTAGACCACGTTCTTGCTACAAACGAAGACGTTAACGTAGTAGTTCTAGATACAGAAGTTTACTCTAACACTGGAGGACAAGCTTCTAAATCAACTCCTACAGGAGCAACTGCTAAGTTTGCTGCTGCTGGTAAAGCATTCAAGAAAAAAGACCTTGCTGCAATAGCTATGTCTTATGGACACATCTATGTTGCTCAAGTATCTATGGGTGCTAACCAACAACAATACTTAAAAGCAATCCAAGAAGCTGAAGCTTACAATGGACCATCTCTAATCATAGCTTACTCTCCATGTATCAACCACGGAATCAAAAAAGGAATGAGCAAAGCTCAAACTGAAATGAAGTTAGCTACTGAGTGTGGATACTGGCCAATATTCAGATATAACCCAATGTTAGAAAAAGAAGGTAAAAATCCATTACAACTAGATTGTAAAGAGCCTAACTGGGATAAATATCAAGAGTATCTATTAGGAGAAGTTAGATATGCTACTCTAGTTAAATCTAACCCTGCTGAAGCTGAAGCATTATATGCTAAAAACAAATTTGATGCTCAAAGAAGATGGAGACAATACACAAGACTTGCAGCTATGGACTTCTCTACTGAAAAGAAAGAAGACTAATTGCATCTCTCTGTGATATAGTTAAAATTAAAAAATCTTAATATAAGAATATTAATGGTACAGCTTAATGCTGTACCATTTTTATTTGTATTATTTTTTTGAAAAATATGTTATACTTATATCTAGTGAAAAAATGAAATTAAAAATTATTAATGAAGTAAGAGGAATATAAAAATGAAATTATCAAATGATTTGGGAAATGATTCAATTCTTAATCTTGTATTTAAACTTGCTATACCTACAATATTTGCACAATTAATAAATCTACTTTATAGTATAGTTGACAGAATGTATATAGGACATATTCCTGAAATTGGAAGTATGGCTTTAGCTGGAGTAGGTGTATGTGGTCCAATAACAACATTTCTTTCATCTTTTGGAACCTTAGTTGGAATAGGTGGTTCAATACTTATGTCAATAAGGATGGGAGAAGGAAAAAATAAAAAAGCTCAACATATACTAGCTAATAGTTTTTTTGCTCTATCTGTAATAGGAGTAGTTCTTACTATAATATTTCTTATTTTAAAAAATAAACTTATAATGCTTTTTGGTGCAAGTCCAGTTACTTTTCCATATGCAAATAAATATCTTACAATTTATACTTTGGGAACATTTTTTGCTCTTATGGCTGTTGGATTAAACTTTTTTATAGCCTGTCAAGGTTTTCCTATGATAAGTATGTTTACAGTAATTATAGGAGCGGTTACTAATATAGCTCTTGATACAATTTTTATTTTTAAATTAGAAATGGGGGTTGCTGGAGCAGCTTGGGCAACTGTAATTGCACAGATGTTATCTTTTATTTTTGCTTTTAAATTTTTAAGGGGTAAAAAAACAAAAATAGCAATAGTTTTTAAAAGTTATTCTTTTAGAATAATAAAAAATATTGTAAAATTTGGATTTTCTCCATTTTTTATAACAACAACTGATAGTATAATCCTTATAGCCTTAAATGCTATGCTTCAAAAGTATGGTGGAGAAGGACAAGGAGATTTATTGATTTCAGGAGCAGCCATAGTTCAAAGTTATATTCTTTTAATTACAGGTCCACTTCTTGGACTTACAGGTGGAACACAACCACTTTTAAGCTTTAACTATGGTGCTAAAAAGATTGATAGAATAAAAAAAGCAGAAAAATATATTTTAATTTTTGCTCTTACTATGACAACAACTATGTTTTTATCAACAGAATTTATATCACAGCATTTTATAAGTTATTTTACAGATGATGAAATATTAAAGGATATTGCATATAATGGAATAAGAGCAAGTCTTTGGGGAATAATTGTTTTATCTTTTCAATATTGTTTTGTAGATTGTTTAACAGCAATAGGGAGAATAAAAACAGCTTTTGGATTATCTATGTTTAGAAAAACTACCTATGTTATTAGTGTGTGTATATTACCAATATTCTTTGGTGCAAAGTCAGCATTTTTAGCTCAATCAGTAAGTGATTTTGTTGGAGCAACTATGTGTATAATAGTATTTAGTTTAATATTTAATAAACATCTTGATAAACGTTTAAGACAAAATTAATATAATAAAAAACCGAGATTGAAAACTTAATTTCATTTCTCGGTTTATTTTTTAAGTTAGTGGAAATAAATCAGATTTTAGGATTCTCTCTTTTTTTATTGTTAAATTACGAAAATAAACATCATTTAAAAAAATAACAACAGATTTTGAAATATCTTTTCCCTTTCCATAAAGAATAGCCTCTTTGTCAAGAATAAAATCATAGTTCTCTGTTTGTCCTAAAAAATTTACTGCAATATCAATATCATTTTTAATTTCACTTGTAAATCTTGTTCTTACCATTTTATAAGTATTGAGAGCTTTATCTTTTTTTTCTCCTGAAATTTTACTATTAAAGCTAATATCATATTTATTTTCAAGAGTATCTTTTAATTTATTTAAAGTTTTATTATAGGATTTAGTTTTATAATAATTATCTAAAATGTAAGAATAGTCAACTAAAATAAATTTTTCTGAATTGCAGAAAGTATTTATAG
>JAHHTB010000050.1 GCA_020024855.1 Fusobacterium sp. | reverse complement strand
TTTTTTCATTTTAAAAATAGAATACTAATTCATAAAAATATTTTTGATAATAAAATAACCTTAATGCTAATAAATAGCACTAAGGTTATTTCTAAAATTTTTTTATCAATGTTATCCAATAAAAACTCTCAATAATCAAAAGATAATAACTATATTTTTAAATTTCTTCTATTATTATTTTAGGAGTAATATCTTTTAAAATTTCATGATCAATACTTCCTGTACTATCAACCATTGCATTTGTTGTTCCACAAGCAATAGCCAATCTAAAGCATTCACTAATTGACTTATCCAAAGAAAGTCCATAAGCCATTCCTGCTATTGTAGAATCTCCAGACCCCACAGTATTTTTTATTTCTACTTTAGGAAAAGTCCCTTTATAAACTTTCTCTTTAGTAACAAGAATTGCTCCATCTCCTCCAAGTGTTACCATTACATTTTCAATACCAGTCTTTATAATCTCTTTTGCTGTATCAATAACTTCAGAAAGATTATTAAATTTTTTACCAGTTAAATCTTCTAGTTCCTCTTGGTTAGGCTTTATTAAAAATGGCTTTGCTTCCATTCCTTTTTTTAGTGAATCTCCACTTGTATCAAGAATAAAATTTATTCCTCTCTTTTTAGCTTCCTCTATCAAAATATTATATGCATCTGTTCCAATACCTTTTAAAAGGCTTCCTGAACCACATACAATATCTACTCCACTATCAAGAATTGAAATATACTTCTCTACAAATTTTTTAAAATCTTCAGTTGTTCCCTCTGCTGATTCAAGAAATTCTGTGATTCCTTTTATATCTTTATCTATAACAGCAATACAAGTTCTTGTTTCATATTCAGTTTCTAAAAAATTATTTTTTATGCCATCTGCATTAAGTTTTGAAAGAAAAAGTTTTCCTGTAAATCCTCCCACAATTCCTGTTGCAAGAATATCTCCACCAAGTTGGTTTATAACTCTACTTACGTTTATACCTTTTCCACCTGCATTTTTTTCAATATGCTTTGTTCTGTTAACTTCACCAACTCTCATATTTTCTACATTGTATCTTACATCTATTGCAGGATTTAAAGTAACTGTTAATATTTTTTTCATATTATGCTTTCCCGTTACTTCCACACATTAATATTTTTTCTATTGCAACTTTTTTCATTGCTTCTTTAGCAGGTCCAAAATATTTTCTAGGGTCACTTTCATTTGGTTTTTCAACTAATACTTTTCTTAAAGTTTCAGCAAAAGGCATTTTTAATTCTGTTGCAATATTTACTTTTGTTATTCCTAATTCTATTGCTTTTTTAACTTGGTCAGCAGGTACTCCAGATGCTCCATGTAATACTAAAGGTACATCTACAACTGCTCTTATTTCAGCAAGTCTATCAAAGTCTAATTTAGGTTCTTCTTTATATACTCCGTGAGCTGTTCCTATTGCAACTGCTAAAGAGTCAATTCCAGTTCTTTCTACATATTCTTTTGCTTGAGCTGGATTTGTATATTTACTATCTTTGTCATCTCTTACAAGATCATCTTCTTGCCCACCAAGAATTCCAAGTTCTCCTTCAACTGTTACATCAAATCTGTGTGCATAGTCAACAACTTTTTTAACCATTGCTACGTTTTCTTCAAAATCTAAGTGAGAAGCATCTATCATAGTTGATTTAGTTCCAATTTGGATAGAATTTACTATTTCATCATAATTTTCATGATGATCTAGGTGCATAGCAACTGGAATATCATATTTTTCAGAACAAATTTCTACTAATTTTATGAAGAATTCTGGTCCAGCATATTTCATTGTTCCAGGTGTTGCTGCAACGATAATAGGTGATCTTAACTCTGCTGCTGCCTCTACTACTGTTTGAATTGTTTCCATGTTATGTACGTTAAATGCAGGTACTGCATACTTTCCTTTTTGGGCATCTAATAATAATTGTCTTGTTGATACTAACATCATTTCCTCCTAAATTTTTAATTAAATATTTTTATTATTTATTATATTCGTGAATAATTACACCTTTAACAACTCTGTTAACTTCTCCTGTTGGACAAGGATTGTCAGGATTAATTCCAAAACTTGCTGATTTTACTAAAGATATTAATTGTCCACATACTAGGTATGAAAGATCTGCAAATACATCTTCAATTTGTCCTAATTTTTCATCTGCAAATGTGAAGTAATAGTCTGCATTAGCTTTAACTTCTTCATCATTTATTGTATCAAGTACAATAATTTTCTTTTTTCCACCTTCATTTTTAAATTCTTTTAATAAATCTAATTCATAAATTCTTGTGTGTTTATTATTTGACATCATACATACGATAGCTGTTTTATCATTTACTATTGATTTAGGTCCATGTCTGAATCCTAAGAATGTGTTATAAAAAGATGCTAATTTTCCACCAGTAAGTTCAAGAACTTTTAAAGACATTTCTTCAGCAAGTCCTTTAGCTGCTCCATCTCCAAGGTAAACTATTCTTTCTATATCTAAAGCTGCAACTGTTTCTGCATTTGCAAGTATAGTTTCAATATTTCTATCTACTAAGTCTGCAACATATTCTACTCTTGCTGCCATTCCTTCGAAATCTTTTCTTAAAAGGACAAGAACTCCTGCAACTACCATTGAAGAGAAACTTCCTGTCATTGCAAATCCTTTATCATTTGTCTTTTCAGGCATTAATAAAAGATATTTATTGTTTCCTGTTTTAGAGATTTGAGCTAATTTTCCTTCAGCATTACAAGTTATAAAAATATGATGAATATTTTTTACTAATTTGTCAGCTAATTCTACTGCTGCAACACTTTCAGGAGAGTTTCCTGATCTTGCACAAGATACAAGGATTGTTGCTGTATTTTCTTCTAAATATTGCTCAGGCATAGATACTATGTCAGTAGTAGGAACTGATAATACATCTATATCTATTTTACTGTTTACATAAGAGCAAAGAGTGTTTCCAACAAATTCAGAAGATCCTGCACCAGTAAATATAACTTTTACTTTGTCAGCTTTTACACCTTCAATAAATTCTCCTATTGCTTTTAGGTTTTCTCTTACTATTTGAACTTCTTCTTTCCAAATAGCTGGCTGTTGAGTTATTTCTTTCCATGTTACACAACTTTTAAATTCCATTTTTATCTCCTTTTTTATTTAATTATGTTTTAAATTAATTACTTATTCATTACAAGTGCTGCCGCACCTTTGATACCTGCCTCTTCATTTAATTCACCAAAAGCAAATTTAAGGTTTTCCATTGTCATTCCAAGAGCATATTTAGGTAAATGTTTTTTTACTCCATCAAGAAGTATATCTCTTGCTCTTGCCACTCCACCTGCAAAAATAATAATTTCAGGGTTAAGAATATTTAGAAGCATTCCAAGTCCTTCTGCCATGTACTCACAAAAGAAATCAACTATTTCCATTGAAAACTTATCTCCAGCTTTAGCAAGATCAAAAATATCTTTTGCTTCTAAAGATTCAATATCACCATTTATTTTTTTATAAAGTTCATTATCTTGATTTTCTTTTAATCTCCTTTTCCCTTCTCTTACTATTCCTGTTGCAGAGCAATAAGTTTCTAGACAACCTGTAAGTCCACAACCACATTTATATCCATCCTTGTTTACAACCACATGTCCAAATTCTCCAGCTGCCCCATCTGCACCTTCAAGAATCATACCATTTATTATAATTCCTGCTGCTATTCCTGTACCAATTGGAACTGTGATACTGTTTTTATACCCTTTTCCTGCTCCAAAAAGTGTCTCTCCAAGAGCTATTAATTTAACATCATTTCCAACTTTTACAGGTTTTTCTGATATTTTTTCCATTAATGCTTTTGCTGGAAAATCATTATTCCAAGAAAAGTTTGCTGCTATTTTTACAACAGAGTTATTTACTACTGGTCCTGGTATTCCAAGTCCTATTGCTTCTATTTCCTCTGATGATATTTTTAATTCTTCTGCAAGTTCTTTAGTTGTATTCCATATTCTTTGGAATGTATCTTCTGCTCCATTTTTTGAGTTTGTCTTAATACTTTTCTTACCAAGTATATCTCCTGTCTTATTTAAAATACCAATTTCAACATTTGTTCCACCAATGTCAATTCCTGCAAAATAAGGCATAACCCCTCCTTAACATTTTCTAATTTTTATATTGAATTTTTGTTATGTTGTCCGTACCAATTTATTCTCTAACAAAACCAGACTTTAATGTCTGGTTTTTCAATTTTCTTCTAGCTCTACTTCAAATTCAAAACTATCTCCACGAACAGAACTAACTGTATATTCTACTATTTCTATTCCTGTATAAGTCCATCTCTGTAACTTAATTAACGGACTTCCTTTAGAAATATTTAATATCTCTGCTGTTTTTTGATCTGCACTAAGTACAGAAAATCTTTCTAGTGCTTTGCTAAAAATTAGCTTATATCTATTCTCAAGAATATCATATAATGGATTTTTTAGCAAATCTTTTTTTGAAAGATCTGGTATTTTTTTACAAGGCATATATGTTTTCTCATACATTATTTCTTCTCCATCAGCAAGCCTTAATCTTACAAGTTCAAAAACCTTTTCTCCAATATCTATATTAAGTTCTTTTGATATTTTTTCATCAGCTTTTTTCTCTTTAAAAGATAAGATTTTTGATTCTGGAACTTTTCCCTGCTTTTTCATTTCTTCAGTAAAACTATAAAATTTTAAAAGTTTTTGTTTCATCATTCTTGAAGAAACAAAAGTTCCACAACCTTGTATTTTATATATATATCCCTTCTTTTCTAGATACGCAATAGCTTGTCTTACTGTTGATCTACTAAGATTATATTTCTCACAATACTCTCTTTCAGTAAGTATTCTATCATTCTCTTTTAAATTTTTATCTTTAATTTCATCAATGATTATTTCAGCTAATTGGTAATAAAGTGGACTTTTGGAATTTCCTACCAGCATTTTGTCCTCCCATAATAATCCTAATTTCTATTATAGAATATACCATTACTGTTCAATTTTATCAAGTTTTTTATATTTCATTTATTATTCTGTATAACCAGTTAGCCAATGGATCTTTTATTTTTACCATTTCGCTATAAAGTTCTTCTAACATTTCTTTTTTGATATCAACATATTTTGGATCATAGAATAAGTTATTCATTTCACCTTTATCATTTTTAACATCATAAAGTTCTCCAACATCTGTTGCATTAAAAATTATTTTATAATCATTTCTTCTCCACATTCTTTGTTCAAAAGCAACAAAGTGTCCTGCAAGTTGCCCTAAGATTCCTTTTCTATCATTTCTTTTATTTTCTCTTAAAATTGGAAGCATTGATTCTCCATCAAAAAAATCAGATATTTCTTTTCCTGCTACATCATAACATGTAGATGTTAAATCATGAAGATATACAAAACTGTCATCCTCTTCACCTTTTCTTGATGACTTAGGATCTTTTACTATCATCGGGATTCTATATGTTGTATCAAACATAAATTCACCTTTTTCTATTAATCTATGTGCCCCCATTGCATCTCCATGATCAGCAGTAACTGCCATAAACATGCTTTCATATAACCCCTCTTCTTTTAAGAATTTTACAAATTCTCCTATTGCATCATCTATAAGTGTGATATATCCCCAGAATTTACAAATAATCTCTTTCCATCTTTCTTCTGGTGCTTCCCAAACTCCCCACATTTTAGCTATATCTTTATAGTGAAGTGGTTTTCCATTCATTGGATTGTAGAAACTTTCATCTAAGTTTACATCTTCTGGTTTATACATTGAATAATATGGCTCTGGAATTACACATGGTGTATGAGGTCCCCAGAAGTTCATCCATATAAAGAATGGTTTATTTTCTTTTCTTGCTTCAAGAACTGCTTTTTTAGCTTCTGAAACTACAAAGAATGGAAGTGTAGATTCTTTTGTTCCACTAAGTAATCCACAAAGCTCTTGTACTCTTAAATGAGGATTTTCTCCAAAATAACTATTAGTTACTTCAGGAACTTCAAATCCATTTTCTTTTAACCAGTCAGCATATCTTGGTTCTTGTTTAGGTCCTTGATCAAATACAAGGTTTTTATATACTCTACTTCCTGGGTATCCATATCCATCAAAGTTATGTCCTCTAAATCCAAAATCTCTTGGAAGAACTGTTTTTCCAACATGCCATTTTCCTATAAGATAATTTGCATAATCATCCATTCCTGAAATAATATTTGGATTATCTAATTTAGGATCTCCTTCCCCACCTTTTTCACTATTTCTCATAAGTTCATGATTACTTGGCATTTGCCCTGTGAAAAGAGAAGTTCTAGCTGGTCCACAAACAGAAGCTGGTGTAAATGCATTTGTAAATTTCACTCCATCTGCTGCTAAAGCATCCATATTAGGTGTTTTTACTATGTTATGCCCATAAGTTCCTAGCATATCAACTCTTACTTGATCTAATAATATATAAACTATATTATTGTTATTGTTCATTTTCCCTCCCTTACTAAATACAAATGTTACTTTCTCTACTTTTTACATAGTAGAGAAAGTAACAAAATGAATTTCTATACTTTTAATTTTATTGTATACTACTTAAATTAACTATTTTGCTATTTTTTCTTTGTCATATTTAGAACAACAAGCACAATAGCTGTGATTACTGCAAATATCAATGAAATTTTTCCTAAACTATTTCCACCTGCAAGCCCAATTGGTGAAAGTACTGCATATAAGTAGAATAGACCCATTACAAGCAATGCTGAAAATTCTCTTACATATTTCCAATCTGTTAAATCAACATCTGATTTATTTCTAGTAGACCCAACATATTCATGTTCTCTTTTAAATATAGTTCCTAAAATAAACATTACAACTACGTCAAACACAAATAAACTTCCCATTACATGTACAAAGTTTATTTTTACTTTGAAAATCCATACTAAAGAATAATATAAGATTATATGAAGAAGAACTGTTATTCTTGCAGCTTTTCCTGATACTGTTTTATTTAAGAAACCTACAGCCACTAGAGCAACTATTGGAATATTAAAGAATCCTGCAAATCTCTTAAGAAGAAGGAATAATCCACCTGTTCCATACTGTAATAATGGAGCTATTATCATTGATACAATAGCAATTATTGTTCCTGCAATTTTAGCAACTTTGATTAAATCTTCATCTGATATATCTTTTTTAAATATAGGTCTATATATGTCATAACAAAATAAAGTTGCAGCACTATTTATAAATGAGTTAAATGTACTTAAGATTGCTCCAAATAAACATGCTGTAAAGAATCCTAATAATGGTTTAGGTAATACTTTTGAAACAAGTGTTGGATATGCAAGGTCAATATTTTTTAACCCATCTCCAAATATATGGAAAGATATTAATCCTGGTACATTAAGCATTATTGGAAGGAATAATAAGAATACACCTGCATATAAAATTCCTTTTTGTCCTTCAGCTAAGCTCTTTGCTGCAAGAGATCTTTGAATAATTGCTTGGTTTGTTG
The DNA here is from genome assembly GCA_020024855.1 of Fusobacterium sp. Classification (GTDB taxonomy): domain Bacteria; phylum Fusobacteriota; class Fusobacteriia; order Fusobacteriales; family Fusobacteriaceae; genus Fusobacterium_B. The sequence continues at coordinate 4,414 of JAHHTB010000050.1, read as the reverse complement.
TCCAGTAGAAAAAGTTAACTATTAATATTCCTGTAAATATTGTTGTCCAAGGCACTGGGTCTGCTGCTGCTCCCCATGCTGTCAATTTATCTATATGAGTTGTTGTTACAATCTCAACACCTTTTGCCATACTTCCTTCTCCTAAATATTTAAGAGCAAAGAATGGTATCATAGCCCCACCTATTATAAGAGCAAAACCATTTAATGTGTCAGATACAGCAACTGCTTTTAATCCACCAAAAATTGCATATATTCCACCTATAATACCTATTAACCAAACAACTCCCCATAAAGCAGTATTAAAGCTTATTCCAAACATTCCTTCAACATCAAATATTTGAGTAAATGCAATAGCTCCTGAATATAATGCTCCTGGGATCATTACAAATGTATATGCTATTAAGAAAAGAAGTGACATAATTTGTCTTGTTTGTCTATCATATCTTTCTTCAAAGAATTCTGGTATTGTTGTAAATCCACCTTTTAAATATCTTGGAAGTAAAAATAGTGCTAAGACACATAAAGGTATAACTGATTGAACTGTCCAAGCTATTATTGAAAAGTTACTTGCATATGAAGAAGCATTTACTCCTACAAGTTGTTCTGTTGAAAGACTTGTAAGAACCATAGAAAATCCTATTACTGTTGCACTAAGCCCTCTTCCTGCAAGGAAATATCCTTTTGCACTGCTATCTTCACCTTTTGTTTTAAGCCATGAAACAAATGCTATTAAAGCTGTTATTAATACAAATGTAATAAATGTCATTTTTTCCTCCCACCTTATTTTTTTAGAGAACCAGTAAAATTTGTCATATAAACAAATCTATCTCCTCTAACTGTAGATTGTGTATATTCTAATATTTTGCTACCATAAGAAACAGTTCTTTCTACTTTCATCCCCAACTCTCCCTCATCAAGCATGAGATATTTTGCTTCAGATCCTGTTATTTTACACGGATAAAACATTTCTTTACCTTGAACTACCTTTATTCCAAACTCATCTGCAAGAATATCATAAAGTTTTTTTGTTGTAATATCCATGTTTTCTATACCCTGCACCATTGAATAATTGAAATATATAGTTTCATAAATTAGAGGTTCTTGACTTCCATATCTTATCCATATAAGTTTAAAAACCAAATCACCTTCGAAAAGATTCATCTTTGTTCTTATAAGTTCATTAGGCTCTTTTACTTTTATGTATAATATTTTTGAAACAGGTACTTTTCCAATGGTTGTCATATCATCATAAAATTTACTAAATTCTGACCGAACTTGATAAATTTTGGGTGATGATACATAGCTTCCTTTCCCTCTTAATTTATAAATATATCCCTCTTGCTCTAAAATGTTCATTGCCATTCTTACGATTGTCCTACTTAGATTATAAGTTCTACATATTTCACTTTCAGAAGGCAACTTATCATTCTCTTTTAAAACTTTCGTATCTACACGTTTCTTTATTTCATGTATAAGTTGCTGATATAAAGGTATATCACTTTTTTTATTAATCTCATACATTTCTTTTCTCCCATGGTTTTAAAAAATGATCATTCTTAATTATGATAAGTATAATATGTAACCTTTCCCTTGTCAACCACCATTTTTACTAGTTTAAAACTTGTATCATACAAGTAATCCCTTATTTTATAGGCTTATGTATCACTTGTATCTAATTTTTTTATTTTTAATTTTATTAAAATGTTTTATTCATACTTTATGTTCTTTTTCAAAAATATAAATATTAAAAAAGTTCATTAAATAAAATTAAAAAGAGGGGAAAATCCCTCTTTTCTTTTTTATAATTATTTTGACATCTCTTTTGATTTATTCTCACAAACTTTCATTGCTTTTATAATAGAATTCCTAAAACCATTTTCCTCTAAAGAAGCTACTGCCTCTATCGTTGTTCCACCTGGAGAACAAACCATATCTTTTAGTTCACCTGGATGAATTCCTGTTTCTAATACCATCTTAGCACTTCCTAAAACTGCTTGAGCAGCAAATTTATAGGCTTTTTCTCTTGCCATTCCACCTGCTACTGCTGCATCTCCCATAGCTTCAATAAGCATATATATATAAGCTGGTGATGATCCACTTACAGCAATTACAGAATCTATTAAACTTTCATCAATAACTTCTGCTTTTCCAAAACTTTCTAATATTTTCATAACACTTTCTAACTCATCTTGTGTTACAAATTCATTAGGAATAACAGCTGTCATACCTTCTTTTACCATAGCTGGTGTATTAGGCATAGTTCTCACTATTTTCATTGGTTTTTCAAACATATTTTTTAATTTATCAAGAGTTATTCCTGCAGCTATTGTTATTATAACTGTATCTGGTTTTATATATTCTCTCACTTCTTTTATCACTTTTTCATAAATTTGTGGTTTCACTGAAAGAATAAGAAAATTAGACATTGATGCAACAAGTACATTTGAATTTGATGTTTTCACTCCATATTTTTGATAAACTTTTTTTAAATTATCTTCAGATACATCTGAAAAAATTATATTTTCTGATTCTACCATCCCAGAAGAAACAATTCCTCCTGCTATGGCTTGTCCCATATTCCCAGCACCTATAAATCCTATTACTTTTTCCATAAAATTACTCCTTTTTAGTTATAAATAATTCAACTATTTATATTTTAACATAAAAATATTTCTTATGCTTTCTTAAAATTATTTTTCTTTCTTTCTCTTTTAAAATGAGCTATAATTTTTATAATATAAGAAAAAAATAAAGGAGAATAATAATGAGTATAGTAATTACAACTTTGATTGAAAATGAAAAAGGAGATTGTAATCTTAATAATGAGTTTGGACTTTCTCTATTAATTGAAGATGAAGATAAAAGTTTTATTTTTGATACAGGAAAAACTGGAGAATTTGTTGAAAATGCTATAAAAATGAATATAGATTTAAAAAATATAAGTGATATTGTTTTAAGTCATAGCCACTTTGATCATACTGGTGGTATAAAAACTTTTACAGAAAAATGTAATTCTCATTACACTCTTCATATTAATAAAACTTTTTTTGATGAAAAACATAGAATAACAAATTTAATTCATGAATTTTTAGGAAATAATTTTGATGAAAATTATCTTTCAAAAAACAATGTAAAAATACATTTCCTTGAAAAAGATGAATATAAAATTTCTAAGAATATAACTCTCTTTACTAATTTTAAATCTCTAAATGATTTTGAAACACCTAATCGTAATTACTTTAGAAAAATATACGATAATTATATTTTAGATAATATGGAAGATGAAATTGCTCTTGCCATTGATACTAAAAAAGGAATTATTTTAGTTTGTGGTTGCTCACATATTGGAATAGCAAATATAACTGAAAACATAAAAAGACGTACTGGAAAAAATATTTATGGAATTATTGGAGGACTTCATTTAAAAAAAGCTAATGAAGAAAGAATGAAAAAAGTTCTTAATTATTTTTCTGAAAATAATATTAAATTTTTCAGAGTTTCACACTGTACTGGAGAAAACTTTATTAAAATGTTAAAAAGTATAACAGATGATTTTGTTTACAATGCAACAGGAGATAAAATTATAATCGACTAAATAATTTTTAAGGAGATAAGTTTTATGTTTAGAATAGTGAAGAAGAAATGGTTAAATAAAAAAATATGTTTAATGGAAATAGAGGCTAATGCTCTTTCTAAATCTGCAAAACCAGGACAATTTTTAATTGTTAAAATTGATGAATATGGAGAAAGAATACCTCTTACTATATGTGACTATGATGAAAAAAATGAAACTGTTACAATCATATTTTTTATTGCTGGAAAAAGCACTAAAGACATATCTAAACTTAAAGAAGGAGATTTTTTTCAAGATGTTGTTGGTCCTCTTGGACAAGAAAGTGAATTTTTACATGAAGATATTAACTCTCTTAAAAATAAAAAAATTCTTTTTGTTGCAGGGGGAGTGGGAATAGCTCCTGTTTATCCTCAAGTAAAATGGTTTAATAAACATAAAATTAAAACAGATGTCATAATCGGAGCTAAAACAAAAGAGCTTATAATTCTTGAAGAAGAAGTGAAAAAAGAAGCTGGAAATTTATACATAGCAACTGATGATGGTTCATATGGATTTCATGGATTAGTTACTGATCTTATAGATGATTTGATAAAAAATCAAAATAAAAAATATGATCATGTTGTTGCTATTGGTCCTATGATAATGATGAAGTTTGTCTGCTTAAAAACAAAGGAATATAATATTCCTACTACTGTAAGTTTAAATCCTCTTATGGTTGATGGAACAGGTATGTGTGGTGCTTGTAGAGTTACAATTGGAGATAAAATAAAATTTGCCTGTGTTGATGGTCCTGAATTTAATGGTCATCTTGTTGATTTTGATGAAGCAATGAGAAGACAA
>JAHHTB010000005.1 GCA_020024855.1 Fusobacterium sp. | reverse complement strand
GAAAAGCTTTCACTGGATTATTAGAAAGATATTTTGGAAAATAATTAATATAAAAAGCTAGCTTTATGCTAGCTTTTTTTTATATAACTTACTTTCCAATAATTTAGAAGTTGACAAAATAAGTAAAAAATGTTATTATTTTCGTGTGACAATTTATAAAATTAATGAGGTGAAAATATGAACTTTGATAATATAGCTGAACAAGTTTATCAAGAAACTTTTGATAAAATGTTTGATGCATTAACAGATGAATTCAAAAGAGGAGAAATTGATTTAGAAACATTAGAAGCAAATGTAGAAGAGCAACAACAAGTTCTTCTTAATGGAATGTTTGAGGGAGAAACTAAATTTGCATATACAAATGCAATAGTTGATGCACATCAATTTGTTATCTCTAGAATTAAAAATGGAGCTCTAGTTCCTGAAGTATAATAAAGACTACTTAATGTTCTAAACTGAATTTTAAAGATCCAATTTCAAAATGAAATTGGATCTTTTTATATTATTTAACCTTTACAATCTCTTCTATATTTTTAGGAACCGTAACTATAATTGTTTTTGCTATATTATATGTTACAAAACCAAGAGGAGAACCATTTGGTTTATTTAAATTTTTCTTTTCAGTATATTCTATTACAACCTTATCTCCCTGGGAAGCTTTTGAATAAAAAGCCGCATAAAGAGCTACTTTTTCAATAAATTCATCATTTTTAATAAAATCTTCTTTTTTCACTATTATATGAGAGCCTGGAAGATCTTTTATATGAAACCATATGTCTTCCTTTTTAGCAAATTTAAATGTTAAATAATCATTTTCTTTATTATTTCTTCCAAAATAAATATTTTTATTATCTAAATTAATAATTCCATAGTTTTCAATCTCTTTTTTCTTATTTTTATTCTTAGAATTTCTTACTTTAGATTTTATTATTTTTTCTTCTATAAGTTCATCTTCTATATTTTTAAGTTCATTTATATTAGATGACTTAGAAATAAATGTAAGTACACTTTCTAAATAAATTCCTCTTTGTTTAAAATATGTTAAACGTTCCTTGCTTATCTCTAGACCTCTTTTCATCTTTGATGACTTTTTATAAATATTATTTAAATTTCCTTGAGGATTTAAAAGAGGATCTAAAGGGATTATAATCTCTTTATTTTCATAAAAATCATAAGCCTTTACAGACTTATCCCCTCTTTTTATTGAATATAAAACAGAAGCAAGAATATCACCTAAATTTTTATATTTCTCATGTTCCGACATAGTTACTATATCTTTTTCTATATTAAAAATTATTTTTTTTATTTTTTTTGCTTCTTTTTCAATACTAGAAACTAATTTACTTCTTAGAAGATTATAAGAATTTGAAAGTGAGCACATTTTTATATATGTATTCACCATTTCACCAAAATTTTTAAACTCTTTTATTGTCTCCCAATTTTTTGGCTCAATATTTAATACTGTAGCAAAAACAGGAGCTTCTTCTTTAAAATAAATTTTTGGATTTATTCTGTCAGTTAAAATTTTATTTAAATCTTCATAAGATTTAATAAAGTCTGTCGTTCTTTTTCCTAGTCCCTCTACCTTACTAGAAATATTATTTTCTTTAATATATTCTTCTAATATATTTTTTTCAATTTCCTTTGGGTTTATCTTCTTTTCTACTATTGGTTGAACGTATTTAGCCCCAGGAAAAAGTATACGAAGAGAATTTTCTTCTAAAGAAAATTTCTTTAAAAGTGAAATTATTTTTTCTTCTTCATCTGTCAAAATTATATTTGAATGTTTACCCATTATTTCAAAATAAAGAAAATAATTTTTTATTTCTCCAAGTTCATTTAATTTTGAAAACTTAAATTTTAAAATTCTATCAAATCCTAATTGCTCTATATCAGAAAGAGTGGCATTTAAAAGATGTTTTCTTAAAAGAAGAAGAAAGTTTGAATTTTCTTCCATAAAGTTTTCCTCTTTATCTTCATTTATATAACAAATTGGAAGAGACGGATTACATGAGAAAAACAATGAAATTTTGCCAAAATATATAGATAAAGAAAGAGTTGAATTTTGAAAAATCTTTCCAACTCTTTTATTTTGTAGGCAATTTTTTAATTCATCTTTTATCTTAGAAATTGATATCCCATCAAGATAAAGCAAATTAATCTTCCACCTTAATTCCTATTAAGTTTTTAGCATCTAAAACATTTACCTCTAATGTTGTTCCGTCAAACTTTTTTAGAGCTATTTTATCTACATTCTGTGTTGTAACTATTTCAAGAACTGTATAATCTTCTATCCCGTGTTCTCTAAAATAATCTTGAACAATTGGTGTTCCCTTTATTTCAACTATTGAAACTTTTTCTTTTGGATTAAATTCTGTTATAGGTAATGGTTTTAAAAACTCATACTGTCCTTTTAAGTTAACAAGAATTTTTTCAAAAACCTTTAAAAAATGTTCTAAGTCATCTTTGTCTATATTTTCTGTTATATTTGAAACTATCATTTTGTGATAATTGTTATGATAGTTTAAAGCTTCTAATCCCTTCTTAGAAAGAGAAACATGAACCTTTCTTCTATCTGAGCTTGAACGAGCTCTTACAACAAATCCTTTTTCTCCTAGTTTTGTAATAGCCACTGTTGCTGTTCCCATTGTTATTGCAAGCCTATCAGAAAGTTCATTCATTGTAACAGAATCTTTTCCAATAGCTTCAATAATATGAAGTTCTGTATGAGTAAGACATTTTATACCTCTTTTTAAAGCTAAGTCTTCTGACTCATAAAATAATTTATAGAAATTTTCAAAAACTGTATTTACTTTTCTTTCGTAAGCTGACATTTTATTATCCCTCCTTTTTTAAGTTAGCTATTCTCTCTGCATAATCTCCCTTGAAAACATAAGAACCTGCAACAAAAATATTTGCTCCTGCTTCTATACATCTACCTATTGTTTCATCAGTTATTCCACCATCAACTTCTATGTCAACAGTTGAATTCATTTTTCTTAATTCTTTTATTTTTTCAATAGCACTTTCTATAAATGATTGTCCTCCAAAACCTGGGTTTACACTCATAACAAGTACCATATCTACTTCATTTATTAAATATTTTACTGCCTCTGCTGGAGTTCCTGGATTTAAAACTATTCCAGCTTTTACACCATAAGATTTTATTTGTTGTATCACTCTATGAGGATGTAGTGTTGATTCAACATGAATAGTTATCATATCTGCACCAGCTTTTACAAAATCCTCAATATATCTTTCAGGTTGTGTTATCATAAGATGAACATCAAATATAAGATCTGTTTTATTTCTTATTGATTTCATTACAGCAGGACCAAAAGTTATATTTGGTACAAAAATTCCATCCATTACATCTATATGTACCCAATCTGCTCCTGCCTTATCTATTGCTATAACTTCTTCTCCCAATCTGCTAAAATCAGCTGATAATATGGAAGGAGCTATTTTAATATTTTTCATATCTATTCCACCTCTCATTTTTTAATTTCTCATATACTTTTTTATAAAAATCATATCTTATTTTTGATATTTTTCCTTCAGCTACTTTCCCTTTAATAATACACCCTGGTTCATTTATATGATGACAATCAAGAAATTTACAATATCCATTATCAAAAGTAAACTCTTCAAATAGAGATACTAATTCTTGTGCATCTTCAACAGGAGGTAATTCTAAAGAGGAAAAACCTGGAGTATCTATAACATATCCTCCCTCAGACAAAGCTATAAGATTACTATCTCTTGTTGTATGTTTTCCAGCTTTAAGTCTTTTACTTGTTTCTCCCACTAATAACTCTTTTTTATTTTGAATTATATTTAATATACTAGATTTTCCTACTCCACTTGGACCACCAAAAGCTGTAGTTTTTCCTTTTATAAAATTTTTTACAGCATCAATATTTTCATTCTTTATTGTTGAAACAAAAAATAGTGGTATATTTATTTTTTCTAAATAAGAAAGTTTGTCCTTTAAATGATTTTTCTCTTCGTCTGAAATAAGATCTATTTTATTTATAACAACAACAGGAGAAATTTTATGATAAATACTATTAAGTATCAAATTATTTAATCTATCTAATTCAATTTCAGGATCCTTTGCTGCAAACTGAATAACTAAATAATCTATATTTGCTACAAGTGGTCTATTGATAATATTTTTTCTTTCAAAAATATTTATAATAAAATTATCTTCAGTGATTTCTACATAATCTCCAACAACACAGTTATCTTTTTTGTCCTTTCTTTTAAGAACACCTCTTAATCTGCATTCATATTCTTTTATTCCATCATCTACATAATAAAATCCCTGAATTTTATTTATTACTCTTCCTTTGATCAATACCTTGCTCATCTCCTTATTTACTTATCACAAGATTTATATTTGAACCTGCTGATATCCTACTACCTGCACTTACACTCATATCCACAATAATATTACTCTCTAATCCTGGTACTTCCATTTTAATTATTTCTCCAATAAACAGAGATTGTGCTTTTATAACTTCTTTTGCCTCATTTAATGTATATCCTATAACATCAGGAACTCTTACTGTTTTTGAGGAAGCTCTATTACTTACAAGAATAGAAATTCCTTTATTTACATCAACTATACTTCCCACTCCTGGAGTTGTTGCTATTATACAATTATAAGCAAGATCCGAGCTTGTTCTTGAAATTTCTTTTATCTTTATCCCTTTTTCCTCTAAAAATGAACGAACTTCAAAAAGTTGTTGCCCATAAAAATCAGGTACTTCAAAAAAATTTTCTCCTGCACTTATCCAAACTTTAACTGTTCTTCCTCTTTTTACAACTTTATTTTCTGAAGGTTCCTGCATAAAAATTTCTCCAGCAGGAAGATTTGAAAAATCTTTTCCAACTACTGCTACTTCTATTGTTCCTTTAGGAATCATTTTTTCTGTTTCTTCAATAGTCATTCCAATAAGATTTGGAGTTTTATAAAAATAATTATTAAAATAATTGTTTAAAAATATATTTGCTCCAAAAAATATAATAAAACAGAGTGCAATGACATAAGAAAAAATTATAAAAAATTTCTTCATTTATCCTCCTAATTTTATTCTGACAAAAATTAATTCATTTACTAAAATAATAACATATGAACCTCAAAATATCAATAATTACTTGCTAAAACCTGTGTTAAATGATAAAATGAAATGTATTGTTCTACAGATTTTTATGATTAAAAATTTATTTATGATAGAGTTTTTTAGGAGGAAAAAATGGAAGGTAATGTTGAAGTTTTAATTTCTAGAGAAAGTGTTGAAACACGTATAAGTAACCTAGCAAGACTGATTGAAAAAGATTATGCTGGCAAAGATTTAATTTGTGTTGGACTTTTAAAAGGTTCTGTAATGTTTATGTCTGATCTTATAAAAGAAATTAATATGGATTTAAAAATTGATTTTATGAAAGTTTCTAGTTATGGTGGAGGAACTAACTCTACTGGTGTTGTAAAAATTCTTAAAGATGTGGATCTTGATCTTACAGGAAAAGATGTTCTTATAGTTGAAGATATTATTGACACAGGTCTTACAATAGTAAATGTTAAGGATTTCTTAAAACAAAAAAATCCTAATTCTATAAAAGTTTGTACTCTTCTTGATAAACCAAGCAGAAGACTTGTAGAAGTTAAAGGTGAATATGTAGGTTTTGAAATTCCTGATGAATTTGTTGTTGGATATGGATTAGATCTTGATGAAAAATATAGAAATATTCCTTTTGTTGGAAAGTTTGTAAAAAAATAAGAAACGGAGTTCTATGATGTCATTTAAGCATAAAAAAAAATATGGTCAAAATTTTTTAACTGACCAAAATAGTGTGCTAGAAAAAATTATGGAGGTTGCAAATATTAAACCTCATGAAGAAATTCTTGAAATAGGACCAGGAGAGGGAGCTCTAACAGAGCTTCTTCTTAAAAAAGCTAAAAAAGTTATTTGTGTAGAAATAGATACTGATCTTGAAAAAATTTTAAGAAAAAAATTTTCTGGAAATGAAAAATTTAATCTTGTAATGAATGATATTCTTGAAGTCAATCTTGATGAAATTCTTGCACCTCATACGAGAGTGGTTGCAAATATACCTTACTATATAACATCTCCTATTATAAATAAACTTATAGAAAATAGAGATAAAATAGATGAAGCTTATTTAATGGTACAAAAAGAAGTTGGGGAAAGAGTGTGTGCTACTTCTGGTAAAGAAAGAAGTGTTCTTACTCTTGCTGTTGAATATTATGGAACAGGAGAATATCTTTTCACTATTCCTAAAGAATTTTTTAATCCTATACCTAAAATAGATTCTGGTTTTATTTCTATTAAATTCTATGATGATAAAAGATATGAAAAACTTATTCCTGAAGATATCTTTTTTAAATATGTAAAAGCTGCTTTCTCAAACAAGAGAAAAAATATTGTTAATAATCTTTCAACTTTAGGACTTTCTAAAGATGTTATTAAAGAAAAATTAGAAACTCTTAATATCTCTGTAAATGAAAGAGCTGAAAATTTAACAATAGAGCAATTTATTAATCTAGCAAAATGTTTTGAAAATAATTAAAACTTCCTTAGGAGGAGTAATGCAAAGCTACGAATTTAAAATACAAAGTAGAAAAGAAGACATAGATTTTATAAATAAAATAATAGAAGCTTATGAAGAAGTTGGAGTAGTTAGAACAATTGATCCTCAAAAAGGACTTATTACAATCATAAGCACTCTAGACTATAAAGATTTAGCAAAAGAAATAATTTTAGACTTAGGAAAAAATTATGTAAAAGCTGAAATATTAGAAGAAGGACCTTGGCAAGGGGTTTTATAAAATTAGGAGGCTCAATTAAATGGAAAAATTAGAAAATCTATTAAGTTATATTTTAAAAGGTCTTGTTGAAAAACAAGAAGAAGTAAGAATTACTTATGAACTTATAGACGATACTATTATCTTCAAAGTTAATGTTGCTGAAGGAGAAATGGGAAGAGTTATAGGAAAAAATGGACTTACTGCAAATGCTATAAGAGGAGTTATGCAAGCTGCAGGAGTAAAAGATAAATTGAATGTAAATGTTGAATTTTTAGACTAGGTTTGGAGGTTTTAATGGACTTAGTTACAATTGGAAAAATAACAGGAACTCATCATCTTAAAGGAGCTGTAAAAGCAAATATAAGTTTAAGTTCTCCTGATATTATAATAGGTGAGAGAGTTATGGTTGAAAAAACTGATGGGCAAAAAAGAATTCTTAGTGTAAAAAAACTTTCAAATCTTGTTGGTGATAAAGTTGTAATAGAATTTGAAGAGATTACAAATAAAACAGAAGGTAATCTTCTTGCAGGTGGATTTATAAAAATCAATAGAGATCTTCTTGGAATGGCAGAAGATGAATATTTACTTGAAGATTTACTTGGAATGAGTGTTATTACATCTGAAAATGAAAATATTGGAAAAGTTGTTGATGTTTTTGATACAGCAGCTCATGATATAATTGTTGTTGAAGATGAAACAACTGAAACTCTTATTCCAAATATTGAAAATTTTGTAAAAGATATAGATTTTGAGAAAAAAGAAATTTATGTAGAAATTCTTGATGGTATGAGAGAAAATAAAGGTAATATTCCTGAAAATGATGAACTTGATTAAAATTAATTATACAAATACTATTTTTTATATAAAATTATAGTATTTGTTTTTTAATAAAGGAGAAAATTTTGAAAATAAATATTTTGACTTTATTTCCTGAACTTTTTAGTGCTTTTAAATCACAAAGTATTATAGGAAGAGCAGTAAAAAATAATTTAATAGAAATAAATGTTATCAATATAAGAGATTTCTGTTTTGACAAACATCAACAAGCTGATGATACTCCTTTTGGTGGCGAGGGTGGAATGGTTATGAAACCTGAACCTCTTTTTAGAGCTTTAGACACTTGTAAAGGAAAAGTTATTTACACTTCACCACAAGGAATTAAATTTGACCAAGAAGTTGCTCTTAAACTAAAAGATGAAAATGAAATTACTATTATTGCTGGACATTATGAAGGAATTGATGAAAGAGTTGTTGAAAATAAAGTTGATATGGAAATATCTATAGGAGATTTTGTTCTTACTGGTGGAGAACTTCCTGCTATGGTTATGATTGATGCTATATCAAGACTTATTCCTGGAGTTATTACAAAAGCCTCATATGAAAATGATTCTTTCTTCAATGGACTTCTTGACTATCCACAGTATACAAGACCTGCTGAATACAATGGACTTAAAGTTCCTGATGTTTTAATTTCAGGAAATCATAAAAAAATAAAAGATTGGAGAATTAAAGAAAGTCTTAAAAGAACATATTTAAGACGCCCCGATCTTTTAAAAAATAGGAATTTTTCTAAAGAAGAAAAAAAATTTATGAAGGAAATCCTTGAAGAACTTTCAGAGGGGGATAAATAATGATTTATAAGTTAAATGGTTTTGAACCTAAAATTGGAAAAAATAACTTTATTGCTGACACAGCTGCACTTATTGGAAAAGTCACAACTGAAAAAGATGTTTCTATTTGGTTTTCTGCTGTAATGAGAGCTGATATTTGTAGTATTCATGTTGGTGAAAAAACAAGCATTCAAGATAATGTTACAATTCATGGAGATAAAGGTCATGATGTAATTATAGGGAAAAATGTTACCATCGGACATAATTGTATTATCCATGGTTGTGTAATTGGAGATAATTGTGTAATTGGAATGGGAACTACTATTCTTAATGGAGCTATTATTCCCCCAAATTCTTTAGTTGGAGCTCACTCTCTTGTAACTCCATCTTTAAAAGCAGAAGAGGGAACACTTATAATTGGTTCTCCAGCAAAAAGTATAAAAAAACTTCCTAAAGAACAACAAGAATATTTAAAAAATGCTGCTGATCTTTATGTTGAAGAAATTGAAAATTATAACAATAATTTAGAAAGGGTGAAATAATTTTATGAGAGATAAAATATATTTAGGACTTGTACACTATCCTGTTTACAATAAAAGAAAAGATATTGTTTGTACTTCTGTTACAAATTTTGATATTCATGATATATCTAGAAGTTGTAAAACTTATGATGTAAAAGAATATAATCTAATAGTTCCTGTTGAAGCTCAAAAACAACTTACTGAAAGAATTATTGGATATTGGCAAGATGGAACAGGAGGAGAATATAATAAAGATAGGGAATCTGCTTTTACAATAACAAGAGTGAAAAATTCTATTGAAGAGTGTATTGCTGATATAGAAAAAAAAGAGGGACAGAAGCCTGTTATCATAACAACATCTGCCCACATATATCCTAATTCAATAAGCTATAAAGGACTTTCTGAAAAAGTATTTTCAGATGATAAACCTTATCTTTTCCTTTTTGGAACTGGTTGGGGATTAATTCAAGAAGTCATGGATATGTCTGATTATATTTTAGAACCTATAAGAGGAAATACAAAATATAATCATCTTTCAGTAAGGGCTGCTGTTGCTATTATTTTAGACAGAGTTTTGGGAGAAAATTAATCCCAGCTCTGTTTCTTAATTTTCGGAGGACATAGAGAATGGGAAAAAGAGTTACTATAAAAACAAGAGCCGATTTTTTTAAAAATGTAGGAGCAGAAAATATTAAAGTCAAAGAAATTATGTTTGATGAAAGAATAAAAAAACTTAAAATCTTTTGCACTTTAGGCGGTCCTTGTTATATATGCGAGACTGATATAGTCTGTAATGACCTCCATAAAAAATTTGGAGATAGTTTAAGCATTGAATTTGAAATTGAATATGAAAATAATGAAATTACAAGAAATGATCTTATACAAATCACTGAAAAAGCTATCAGTGAATTAAAAAAGAAAAATGCTGTATCTAGATCTTTTCTTTATCTATATAGAATTAAGGTTGAAGATAGAAAGATTATTATTGAATTAAAAAATGAACTTGCTATTGAAACTCTTTACGAATCAAAAATAAATATAAAACTAGAATCTCTTATAAAGGAATATGGAATAAAAAACTTTGAAGTTCAATTTGTTCCTGGTGATTTTTCTAAAGAAATTGAGGCTGTAGAAAATAAACTTGATGAAGTTATGATTACACTTACAAAACAGATGGATGAAGAAAATTTAAAAACCTTGGAATCACAAAAACAAAATAATGATAATCAAGGGCAAAAATTTACAGCTATTTCTAATAGAAAAACAAAAGATATTAAAGGAACTCCTATTCCTCTTTCTGAATTTGGAGAGATTTATGAAAATGATGTTTGTGTTCTTCAAGGGGAGATATTCAATCTTGATAAAAGAGAATTAAAAACTGGAAACACTCTTTATACAATAAGAATTACAGACAACACAAATTCAGTTACTACAAAAATATTTTCAAAAGATGAAGATGTTGATGTAAAAGTTGGCGATTATATAAAAGTTAGTGGAAGAAAACAAATTGATAAATTTGATGATAACGAAGAAATTCTTATGCTATCTTCTTTTAATAAACTAGAACATTCAAAACAAGCAAAAGAAGACACTAGCCCTGAAAAAATGGTAGAACTTCACACCCACAGTAAAATGAGTGAAATGGTTGGGGTAACAGAGATAAAAGATCTTATTAAAAGAGCTAAATCTTATGGGCATACAAGTATGGCTATAACAGATTATTCTGTTGTTCATACTTTCCCTTTTGCTTATAAAGAAACAAAAAAAGATGATAATTTTAAAGTTATTCTTGGTTGTGAAATGTATATGGTTGATGATGAAAAACCTATGGTAAAAAATCCTAAGGATAAACTTATTGAAGATGAAACATATATTGTTTTTGACCTTGAAACTTTTGGACTTAATTCACATGAACACCCTATAATTGAAATAGGAGCTATAAAAATTCAAGGAACAAGAATAATTGACAGTTTTTCACAACTTATAAATCCTAAAATTCCGATTCCTGAAAAAATTCAAGAGATAACAAGTATTACTAATTCTATGGTTGCTAATATGCCTTCTATTGAAGAAGTACTACCTAAATTTATGGAATTTGTTGGAGATGCTACTATGGTAGCTCACAATGCAAAATTTGATATGAGTTTTATAAGACGTGAATGCAAAAGAATTCTTAATATTGATTATGATCCTTCTGTTATTGATACACTTCAAATGGCAAGAGATGTTATGCCTGATTTAAAAGGTTATGGACTTGGAAGCCTTACCAAAAAACTTGGAGTTGCTCTTGAAAATCACCATAGAGCTGTTGATGATTCTCAAGCAACTGCTGGTATGTTCATTATCTTCCTTGAAAAATATCTTGAAAAAGGAATAAAAAATATAAAAGATATTAATGGAGGTTTCCCTTTAAATATTCAAAAACAAGATACATCAAATGTTATTGTTCTTGTAAAAGACCTTGTTGGTTTAAAAAATATGTACCAACTTGTATCAATAGCTCATAAAGATAATTTTGGAAATAAAAAGCCAAGAGTTACAAGAAGTGATTTAAAAAGATTGAGAGAGGGACTTATAATTGGAGCATCTAATACAGTTCACTTTATGAATACAAGTGAGCTTGTTCTTAATTATCTTGATTATGATTTTAAAACTTTAGAAGATACTATTGATTTTTATGACTATGTAGAACTTCTTCCAAAAGAAGCATACAATGAATTTATTGATGAAGATGGAACAAATAGAATCTCTTCATATAAAGCTGTAGAAAAAATGAATAAATATTTTTATGATATTTGTAAAAAACATAATATTCTTGTTACAGCAAGTTCAAATGTTCACTATCTTAATAGAGAAGAAAAAGATATAAGAAGCATTCTACTTTATGGAAGTGGAAATGTATTTAAACCAAATCAATATATGATTGATAATGGTTTCTTCTTTAGAACTACTAATGAGATGCTTGATGAATTTAATTATCTTGGAGAAAAAGAAGCTAAAGAAATTATTATTGAAAATACTAATAAAATTTCTCAAATGATTGAAAAAGTTCAACCTATTCCTAGTGGATTTTTTCCACCTCATCTTGACAATGCTGAAGATACTGTAAAAAATATGACATATGAAAAAGCATATAGAATATATGGAAATCCTCTTCCTGAAGTTGTTGAAGCTAGAATTGAAAGAGAGCTTAAAGCAATCATAGGAAATGGATTCTCTGTTTTATATCTTTCTGCTCAAAAGCTTGTAAAAAAATCATTGGATAATGGTTATCTTGTTGGTTCAAGAGGTTCCGTTGGTTCTTCACTTGTTGCTTATATGATGGGAATAACAGAAGTTAATGCCCTTTACCCACACTATATTTGTGATAATCCTGAATGTAAATATTCTGAATTTACAGATAAACCAGGAGCTGGTGTTGACTTACCTGAAAAAAATTGTCCTCATTGTGGAAAACCATTAAGACGTGATGGACACTCTATTCCATTTGAAGTTTTTATGGGATTTAATGGAGATAAGGTTCCAGATATTGATCTAAACTTCTCGGGAGAATATCAATCTGAAATTCATAGATATTGTGAAGAACTTTTTGGAAAATCAAACGTATTTAAGGCTGGAACAATTTCAACTTTGGCTGAAAAAAATGCTATTGGTTATGTAAAAAAATTCTATGAAGATAATAATATTAATGTAAGCAAAGCTGAAATTATAAGAAAAGCTGCTAAGTGTGAGGGAGCTAAGAAAACAACAGGGCAACACCCTGGAGGAATGGTAATTGTTCCAGGAGAAAAATCTGTTTTTGATTTCTGCCCTATTCAACACCCAGCAAATGATATGACAAATGAATCTATAACAACTCATTTTGATTATCACGTAATGGATGAACAACTTGTAAAACTTGATGTTCTTGGACATGATGATCCAACAACAATAAAAATGTTACAAGAATATACTGGAGTTGATGTTTACGATATTCCTATAGCTGACCCTGAAACTCTAAAAATATTTTCTGGTACAGAAGCTCTAGGAATTACACCAGAACAAATTGATTCTACTGTTGGAACTTTTGGAGTCCCTGAATTTGGAACTTCTTTTGTTAGACAAATGCTTGTTGACACTCTACCAAAAACTTTTGCTGAACTTGTAAGAATTTCTGGACTTTCTCATGGAACAGATGTTTGGCTTAATAATGCTCAAGAATTTGTAAGAAGTGGAGAAGCTACTCTTTCTGATATAATAACAGTTCGTGATGATATTATGAACTACCTTATTGCCCAAGGACTTGAAAAAGGAGTGGCATTTAAAATAATGGAGTTTGTAAGAAAAGGAAAACCTTCAAAAGAGCCTGATGAATGGAAAAAATATTCAGATCTTATGAAAGAACATCATATAAAAGAATGGTATATTGAATCTTGTAAAAGAATAAAATATATGTTTCCAAAAGGACATGCTGTGGCTTATGTTATGATGGCTATGAGAATAGCATATTTTAAAGTTCATTATCCTCTTGCTTTCTATGCAGCATATCTTACTAGAAAAATAGAAGATTTTGATTTTGAAATAATGGGAAATGAAAAATCTTTAAGAGAAAAAATGAGCGAACTAAAAAAAGAAGTTAAACTAGACGTTAAAAAGAAAACACAACTTGCTCTTTGTGAAATTATAACAGAGATGCATGCAAGAGGATTTGAATTTTTAGGAATTGACCTTTATAAGTCTGAAGGATTCAAATTTACTATTGAAGATGGAAAAATTAGAGTTCCACTTTTAGGAATTGCAGGACTTGGTGGAGCTGTAATTGAAAATCTTTTAAAAGAAAGAGAAGAAGGAAATTTCCTTTCATATGAGGATTTAAAAAGAAGAACAAAAATGTCTTCAACAATAATAGAAAAGTTAAAAAGTTTAGATGCTATAAAAGGACTTAATGATACTAATCAAATTACACTTTTTTAAATTTTTAAAAGTAGGAGAAAAAAATGACAGCATTAAAAAAAATGGATAAAAAATATGTAGGAACAATTCTTGTTTGTTTTGCAGCTTCTTTTTGGGGTTTTGATTCAATAGTTCTTACTCCTAGATTATTTCACTTAAAAGTTCCCTTTGTAGTATTTATGGTTCATTGTCTACCATTTTTAGTTATGAGTTTATTTATAGGAAAGAGAGAAATAAAAAATATTTCCTCTCTTCCTAAAAAAGATTTAATATTCTATTTTCTTGTAGCTCTTTTTGGTGGTTGTATTGGTACTCTTTCAATAGTAAAGTCTTTGTTTCTTGTGAATTTCCAACATCTTACTGTAGTAACTTTACTTCAAAAAGCACAACCAATATTTGCTCTTATTCTAGCAAGAATTGTTTTAAAAGAAAAATTAGGAAAAAACTTTTTAAACTGGGTTACATTCGCTCTTATCGGTGGTTATATTATGACTTTTGAATTTACTTTACCAAGAGTTGCTGAGGTAAGTTCTAGTAATATTTTTAAAGCTGTTTTATATGCTTTACTTGCTGCCTTTTCTTTTGGAAGTGCTACTGTTTTTGGAAAGAGAATACTTAGTCATTCTAGTTTTGTAACAGCTCTATACACTAGATATTTTTTCACAACTGTAATTACTTTTTTTATAGTGATGTCACAAAATCAACTTGGACTTATTTTTAATGTTACACCTTTTGAATGGTTAATTTTTATCATCATTGGTATAACAAGTGGAAGTGGAGCAATCCTACTTTACTATAGGGGACTTAGATATATTGATGCTAGTGTTGCCACAATCTGTGAACTTTCTTTCCCTATATCATCTGTCGTTTTTGATTATATTTTTAATAATCATCTACTTACACCCATTCAATTTTTAGGAGCTGCTGCACTTATTTTTTCTATATTAAAAATAAGTAAAAATCAAAAGTAAAATTTAATAAAAAAGGTTGTTACAAACTGATATTTTTTACCATTCATTTGTAACAACCTATAATAATATTTATATTTTTGGTGGAGCTGACGGGAATCGAACCCGTGTCCAAAACAGAAAGCACCATAAGCTTCTACAAGTTTATTCTGTGATTAATCTCGTACTATCCAACTACACAGACATAGACAGACAATACCAGTCTTTAAAGTGTCCTCAAAATATCAAGACTTTACTTTGAGTAATCCGTAAATTTGGTTATACCCCTTGGAATTCTCTTAACGGCCTTGAGAAAACCGGAGCAGCTGACTTTATTAAGCAGCTAAAGCGTATTCGTTGTTTCCATCTAAACGATGAGTTGATCTCTCACAGCGATCACCCTGACCTGCTACCTATGACCTTTCAGCCCTGTCGAAACCTTTGCAGCCCCAATATTCAATTTTTTATTGCATTATATTATAACATTTCTTTTTTATTTAAGCAATATTTTATCTAGCTTTTAATAATCTATCCATATCTCTTTTTTGATCTTTTTTAGCAATACTTTCTCTTTTGTCATAAGCTTTTTTACCTCTACCAAGGGCAATATCAACTTTCACATATCCTTTAGATAAATGAACGTTAAGAGGAACTATAGTATATCCTTTTTGAGTTACTTTTTCATGAAATTTTTTAATTTCTTTTTTATTAAGAAGAAGTTTTCTTACTCTTTTTTCTTCAGGATTATATACACTTCCAAATTGCCATGGAACTATTGACATTCCCATAATAAAAACCTCTCCATTTATTATTCTAACAAAGGCTTCTTTTATACTAACTTTTCCAGCTTTTGCAGATTTTACTTCACTACCAACAAGCTCAATTCCAGCTTCAATAGTATCCTCTACAAAATAATCAAAGTATGCTTTTTTATTATTTGCTAATATCATGTTTCCTCCACAAATATATTTTAAAGGGTGAAAGATAATTAAGAAAATAAGATAAAATTATCTTATTTTCTTTTGATTATCTTTTAAATAAAACTCCCCTGCCAAGGCTAATTTATTTTCTTAATCCAGTCATAAATTCTTCTGAATATGGAGCAACTTCAATTTCAAGTTCTGCCATATCTGCTCTTACAACAATAACATCAAGCTTATCTCCAAGATTATACACAGCTCCATTATCCTTATCAACCATTGTATAATTTGTTTCATCAAATTCATAATAATGAGGTGAATTTGTTACGTCCCACATACATTCTACAAGTTCATCTGTTTCAATAAATACTTTTCTATTACTAAATCCTGTAATAGTTGCTTGAAAAACTTCTCCAACTTTATCAAGCATATATTCAACAACTTTAATTTTAACACTTTCTTCTTCAGCTTTCATAGCATCTCTTTCTGTTTTAGAAATTGCTAAACAAATACTTCCAAGACTTTCTTCCAATTTTTTAATATATTTTTCTTTTGGATATCCATGAAGAACAGAACCTAAAATTCTATGAATCATAAGATCTGAATATCTTCTTATAGGAGAAGTAAAATGTGTGTAATAACTAGAAGCAAGACCAAAATGTCCAACATTTTCTGGAGTATATCTAGCTTGTTTTAGTGCCATCAGTATCATCTTATGTACGATAAGGCTTAAACCTTTATCTTTAGAATCTTCTATTATTGCTTGGAATTTTTTAGGATGAATTCCTTCAGCAGAATGGATTCTATATCCAAATTTTCCTAAAACTTCATTAAGAGTTTCAATTCTTTCACTATCTGGTTTTTCATGTGTTCTATAAATACTAGGAATTTCAAGCCAGAAAAGTTTCTCAGCAACAGCTTCATTTGCTTCAATCATAAAGTCCTCAATAACTCTTTCAGCTTCTCCTCTATCTCTTCTTCTTAAATATTTTACTTTTTTATTTTCATCAAGAACAACTTGAATTTCAGGAAGATCAAAATCAATACTTCCTCTTTTATATTTTATATCTCTTATTATTTTTGAAAGTTCAAGCATAGTAAAGCACATATCTTTTATACTTTCATATTGTTTTGTGATCTCTTCATCACCTTCAAAAATTTTATTAACATTATCATAAGTCATACGGAAAGCTGTTTTAATTACTGATTTATAAGTGTCAGCTGAAACAACTTTTCCATCAGGAGCAATTTCCATATCACAAGTAAAAGTCAATTTATCTTCATTTGGATTTAAAGAACAAATTCCATTTGAAATTTCTTTTGGTAACATAGGAAGAACTCTATCAACTAAGTAAACAGAGTTTCCTCTTTTTAATGCCTCTTTATCTAATTGAGATCCCTCTTTTATGTAGTAACTTACATCAGCAATACTAACTATAAGTCTATAATTTCCATTTTTTAATTTTTCAACATAAACAGCATCATCAAGATCTTTTGCATCAGCACCATCTATTGTAATAATTGGTAGATTTCTTAAATCTTTTCTTCCTTGAAGTTCTTCTGATGAGATAGTTTGTTTAATACTTTTCGCTTCTCTTAAAACTTCCTCTGGAAACTCTGGATTTAATCCAGTTCTTTTTATTAGAGCTTCAATCATAACATCACTATCTAAAGGATTTCCTAATTTTTCAATAATTTTTCCCTCTGGTTTTCTAGTTTTATCTCCCCAGAAATCTATTTTTACAAGAACTAAATCTCCATCTTGAGCCATTTTTAAGAATTTTTTAGGGATATATATATCTTGTCCAAAAGAATGTGTAGGTACAACAAATCCAAAATCTTTTTTCTTTGAAAGAATTCCCACAACAGTATCTTTTTCTCTTTTTAAAATTTTATAAATTTCTCCCTCTTTCTTCCCTTTTTGAAGATTATTTTCTGTTATTTTTACAAGAACAGTATCTCCATTTAAAGCTCCATTAAAATCTCTTCTTGGTATAAATATTCCTTCTGTTTCAGTATCAACAAAAGCAAATTTATTTTTTACAACAGAAAATACACCTTTAACAATTCCAACATTTTCAGGTGTGTTATATCTTCCTTTATTATTTTTTACAAGTTCTCCACTTTCAACCCATGATTCAATAATTATTTTATTTTCTTTTTTAAATTTAGGAGACCAGCTTAATATACTGTAAATTTCATCAAGTGCCAAAGATTTTTTTCTTTCATTTAAATATTCCTTTATTGTCTTTAAATCTTTTTCTATGTTCATTTTCTCATCTCCTTCTCTCTTATAAGGCTATCTCTCATCTTAATAGTATCTATATGTATTATACCACCTTTTTCTTTTAAATATTCTGTTTTTCTATTAACTTCCATAATAATTCCAGAATTTAAATCTCTCATTACTTCATTTCTTATTTCATCAACATGAGGATAATCTCTATTCATTTCAATAGCATCACCAATATATACTATTTTTTCGAGAAGACTCATATTTTCCCTACCAATAGTATGATACTTTATTGCATTTAAAATATCATTATCAGTGATATTAAATTCTTTTTCAGCAATCATTGCTCCAGCAAATCCATGTAAGATTTCTAAAAGAGTTTCATATCCTTTTATCTCTGGCACATCTTTACACATATTTTTAAGAATTTCTATATTTGTCTCTTTCATATAATCATGTAAAAGAGCAGAAATTCTTGCTTTATTAATATCTTCTCCATATTTTTTAGCAAGAATTACACACATTTCTTCAACACCAAGAACATGTTTAAATCTTTTTGGAGAAAGTTTTTCTTTTACTTTTTCTCTTAAATTATCTATATTCATTTTTTCTCCTTTTCATAAAAAAAGCCAAGATAAAATTTCAAGATAAAAATATTTGCATAAAAGATAGCTGATATTTTTATATAGAAATCTTTATTCCTTGGCTTTATAGCTTTTAAATATTTTTAGTATATTTATAATCTTTTAAAAGATTAGCATATTTTACTTTTTCAAGATCAGCATTGTTTATTAGTATTCTTACATTTTCTATTCCATCAATATTTGTAAGAGAATTTACAAAAGAATAAATAATAAGAAGTTCTGTTTTTGCATTTGTTACATTGTTAAAAATCTTTTCAGGAAGATCCAAATAAATTTTATCACTAGAGATATAATAACTTATCTCGCTTGATTCAATAAATGGAATAAAATTATTTTCTTCAAGTTTTTTAGTAATTTCTATAATAGTTTTATTAATAAGTTCATCTTTTGAATTAAGCTTTGGAATAATTACTTCCATATTAATGATTTTATTATCTTGAGGATAGAAGATATAAATTTTATCATTAACTTCTTTTGGAGTTTCATCACTTCTAGTGAAAACAGTCTTTATTGTCTTTGTTCTTTTTTCTACACTATAATTTGTAATTCCTAAAACAATAACAATCCCCCATAAAATAATAAGTTTAAGATATCTTTTTGTGCTTTTAGAATTTTTTTCTTTATTTTCACTTAAATTTTCTAAATTATCTTCTTTTATAGTTTTTTCTTTTAAATTTTTAAGCATTACTATCTCCTAAATTAATAAAAATATTTTCTAACATGTTCAGCTATTTTTTGAGCCATTATTTTTTGATTTATTTTGTTTGTCATTTTTCTGTGATCTTCAGGATTTCTAATAAATCCAAGCTCTATAAGAATCCCAGGACTACTTATACCTCTTAAAACAGCAAAGTTTGCTCCATGTATTCCTCTATCTTTCATATTCATTCTAGCAGACAAATCTTTATTAAGATTTTCAGCTAATTTTATAGATTTTTCTTGGTTTTTATTGTATGCTATTTGTCCCATTATTTGAACAATACTATTTGTATCTTCACCATATTTTGCACCAACACTGTTTTCAAAATCAGCAATTCTTTCAGCATAAGGTGAAGATTTTTTAGAAAAATAAAATATTTCCATTCCACTCAATTTTGAACTTTCAGCCGAATTTATATGAACACTTATAAAAAGATCAGCACCAACACCATTTGAAATTTTACTTCTATTTGTCAGAGTTATAAACTCATCAGTATCTCTTGTCATAACTACATTAAAATCTTTTGTTAGTTCATCTCTTAAATATTTTCCCACAGCAAGAGCAATATCTTTTTCTCTAGTACCATTTATACCAGATGCTCCAGGATCTTTTCCCCCATGTCCTGGGTCAATTACAACAGTATACTGTTTATTTTGAGCATTTTTAGAAAAATCTACAACAACTCTATTAGGACTTTTTCTTAAAGAAACTTTATGAAAAATATTTTTATTAAGAGTTATAAAAAATCCACTTGATGTTCCATAGTCAACTCTTTGAAATTTTTCAATATATTTTGGAAGTCCATTTTTTAGAGTTTTATCAAGAGAAGAACTATTATTTCCAATATCTAAAAATAAAAGTCTATTATACTCATCATAATCTGTGGAATAAGCAGGAGTATCTTGACTTAAATCAAAAACCATTTGTGGAGGATATTCATTAAATCTTACTTTTTCTACCACAGATCCAAACGAAAGAATGGCTATTAAAAAAAATAGCAATATTGAGAGTATTTTTTTGTACATTTTATCCTCCTGATTATTCCATAAATTATAAAAAGAGGACAACGTTAAATATATTATTTAAGTTATCCTCTTAATTTTTTATTTAACTATTTTAAAACTACTGCTACTGCAGATTTTCTTACTGTAAGATTAACACCTTTATCAACTCTTATTTGGATGTAATCTCCTTGGATAGAAGATATAGTTCCTTTAATTCCACCAATAGTAACTATCTCATTTCCTTCTTTAAGAGAATCGAACATTTCTTTTTGTTTTTTTTGTTTCTTTTTGTTTGGTAATATCATAAAGAAATAAATGATAGCAATCCAAGCAACGATCATTATACCAGTACCGTATTGTGTAAATAATTCTTTCATGGTTTTACATTCCTCCTAAAAACTATTATGTTTTATTCAATTTAAAGTATATCATAGGTAAAATTATTTTTCAATGATTGATTAATTTCTAAGATTACCCTCTAAAAAAATCTTTAAATCTTTCTAAAAAACTTTTATTCATTTTATAATTTTTATCTTTAAGGCTTTCATCAAATTTTTGTAAAAGTTCTTGTTGTGTTTCATTAAGGTTAGTAGGCACTTCAATTATAATTTTTACAAGTTGATCTCCACCTTGATAACTTCTAGGATTATTTATTCCAGCATTTTTTAATCTAAATACTTTTCCATTTTGTGTTCCAGCAGGTATTTTTATACTTTTCTTACCATTTAATGTAGGAATATCAACTTCTCCACCAAGAGTAGCTTTTGCAAAAGTAATAGGTACTTCACAGATTATATCATCTCCATGTCTTACAAAGAAATCGTGATCTTTTACATGAATGAAGATGTATAAATCTCCGTTAGGTCCACCTTCAGTACTTGCATCTCCCATTCCAGATAATCTTAATCTTTGACCATCTTCTATACCAATAGGAATTTTAACTGTCTTTTTAACTGTTTCTCTTTCAAGTCCAGTTCCATTACAAGATTTACATTTCTTTTCAGGAATTTTACCTTTACCTTTACATTTGTCGCACTCATCAACACTTTGGAAATCTCCAAAAACAGTTCTTTGAGTAACTTTTATTTTTCCAGTTCCATTACATTTATCACAAGTTTTCATGTTACTATTAGGCTCTGCACCAGATCCATTACAAGTTTTACATTTTGCTTGTCTTCTATAATTAATTTCTTTTTCAACACCTTTTGCAACTTCTTCAAGAGTAAGAGTAACATCAACTCTTAAATCAGCCCCAGGTTCAGGTCCTCTTCTTCTAGAACCTCCTCCACCAAAAGGACTTCCTCCTCCAAAGAAAGATGAGAAAATATCTTCAGCATTTCCAAAACCTTCGAATCCACCGAAACCACCAAATCCACCAGCTCCAGAACCACCATTTTCAAATGCAGCATGTCCAAATCTATCATACTTTGCTCTTTTATCTGCATCAGAAAGAACTTGATATGCCTCATTTACTTCTTTAAATTTTTCTTCAGCTTCTTTTTTTTCTTTTTCAGTGGCATTACTGTATTTGTCAGGGTGATATTTCATAGCAAGTTTTCTATAAGCTTTCTTTATATCATTTTCACTAGCTGTTTTTTCCACTCCTAAAAGATCATAGTAATCTTTTTTGCTCATTTCTATTCCTCCAAACTAAAATTTAAACCTCAAAAATAGTAATTTCAATAGCTCTTTTATATATCTCTTTTTTAGCAATTTTTTCAATTCCTACTTTTTCTTCAAGTTTTCCTGAACAATTATCAAAATCAGAAATTCCATTCCAAGGTTCAAAACATACATATTCAGCACCAGGAACATTCCAGAAAGCTATATATCTAAAGCCATCATATTCAAATCCTATTTTTCTGTTATTTTTCGTATTCTTTAAGTATACTACGTTTGAGTTAGTTTTTTCAAATATAATGGCATCATTTATAAATCTATCTTTACTTAATCTAAAAATTTTTCCATTGAATATATTTTCTGTTTTTCCTGTTGCAATAAGAGCACCGTTTAAAACTTTTGCATCTCCATTTTCTTCTTTTTCAAATTCAATATAATAATCTGAATAATCCATTCCATCTTTTAAAGGAGCCGTAAAAGCAGGATGTGCTCCAAGAGAGAAATACATATCTTCATCTCCTAAATTTTCAACTTTATATTCAATCTTAACTTTTCTACCATCTAAAATATATTTCATATAAAAATTAAAGTCAAAAGGATAAAGTTTCTTAGTTTCTTCATTTGAACTAAAAATAAATTCTATAAAATTTTCTCCTTTATCAAAAACTTTATGTTCATAATCTCTTGCAAAACCATGTTTAAAAGGAAAATCATAAATTTTACCTTTATAAGAATACTTATTATCTTTTAATGCTCCTACAAAAGGAAATAAAACAGGAGAAGATTTTGCCCAAAATTTAGGATCTTTTTGCCATACATATTCTTCATTTGTTTTTAAATCTTTTATTCCTGTAAGTTCAGAACCAAAATTATTTACTCTAACCTCTAAAAAATCATTTTTTAATATATATTCCATTTATCTTTCCTTTCTTAATATATTATTTTTTTCTAGTTCAATTAAATATTTTTTTACTTTTATTCCTCCAAATGAACTAAATCCTTTTAAAGAATTATTTTTTCCAATAACTCTATGACATGGGATTATTATAAGAATAGGGTTATCACCATTAGCTTGACCAACAGCTCTAGCAGCTTTAGGATTTCCCATTTTTATAGCTTGCTCCTCATATGAAATAGTTTTACCATAAGGAATTTTTAAAAGTTCATTCCATGCTTTTTTTCTAAATTCACTTCCTTGAATATCTAATTTTATATCAAATATTTTTCTAGTTCCAGCAAGATATTCTCTAAGTTGTTTTTTACAATTTTCTATTTCACAACTTTTTATAATATTTATTCTAGGCTTTTTTTCAGAAAGAGTAATAGAACTTATTCCATTTTCATTTTCCTTTATTATAAAATAACCAAGGCATTCATGTTCAAAATAATCTATCCCTTTCATAAAATCACCTCTAAAACTTAAATAAAATAATTGGGAATAGAGGTATGCTCTATTCCCAATTAAATTTATAACTTAACTGTTATTAGTCTACTATTTCAGCATCCTCTATATCATCATCTTTTTTAGCATTATCTGCTCCAGGTTGTTGACCAGCTGCGCCAGCTTGTTGTTTTGCCTGAGCTTCTTTATAAACTTCTTCAGCTAATTTTTGTGCTACTTTTGATAATTTTTCAATTGCTGCTTCAATAGCTGCTTTGTCTTCTTTATCTTTAACTTGTTTTAATTCTTCTAATGCTGCTTCAATAGCTTTCTTTTCTTCTTCAGTTACTTTTCCAGAGTGATCTTTTAAAGTATTTTCAGTAGAAGAAATTAACATGTCAGCTTTATTTCTTGTTTCTATTAATTCTTTGAATTTTTTATCTTCAGCTTCATTAGCTTCAGCATCTTTTTTCATTCTTTCAATTTCTTCAGAAGATAGGTTAGTAGAACCAGAAATTGTTACAGTATTTTCTTTTCCAGTACCTAAATCTTTTGCTGATACATGAACGATTCCGTTAGCATCAATGTCAAAAGTAACTTCAATTTGAGGGATTCCTCTTGGTGCTGCTGGAATTCCTTCTAGGTTAAATTCTCCTAGTTTGTGGTTGTCAGCTGCTTTTGCTCTTTCACCTTGTAGTACGTTGATTGTAACTGCTGGTTGGTTATCTACTGCAGTAGAGAATACTTGAGATTTTTTAACTGGGATAGTTGTATTTTTCTCAATGATTCTTGTACAAACTCCACCAAGAGTTTCAATTCCTAGAGATAATGGTGTTACGTCAAGAAGTAATACGTCTTTAACATCTCCCATTAAAACTCCACCTTGAATAGCTGCTCCCGCTGCAACAACTTCGTCAGGGTTAATTCCTTTGTTTGGTTTTTTACCAAAGTAAGATTCTACCCACTCTTGAACTGAAAGCATTCTTGTTGATCCTCCAACTAGTAATACTTCATCAATGTCAGATGGTGATAATCCTGCATCAGAAAGAGCTGTTTTTGTAGGTCCTTGAGTTGCTTCAACAAGATCTCTTGTTAAATCATTAAATTTAGCTCTTGTTAATTTCATTTCTAAGTGTTTAGGTCCAGTTGCATCCATAGTGATGAATGGTAATGAGATTTGAGCTTCCATCATTGTAGATAATTCTTTTTTAGCTTTTTCAGCTGCATCTTTTAATCTTTGGTAAGCCATTTTATCATTTGATAAGTCAATTCCTTGTTCTTTTTTGAATTCAGATACTAACCAATCAATAATTTTTGCATCAAAGTCATCTCCACCTAGGTGGTTGTTTCCAGCTGTTGCAAGAACTTCAATAACTCCATCTGCAATTTCAAGGATAGATACGTCAAATGTACCTCCTCCTAAGTCAAATACTAAAACCTTTTCATCTTTATTTTTGTCAAGTCCATAAGCAAGTGCTGCTGCTGTAGGTTCGTTTATAATTCTTTTTACTTCAAGTCCAGCTATTGCTCCAGCATCTTTAGTAGCTTGTCTTTGAGCATCTGTAAAGTAAGCAGGAACAGTAATAACTGCCTCTTTAACTTCTTCACCTAAATATGCTTCAGCATCTTTTTTTAATTTTTTAAGAGTCATTGCTGAAATTTCTTGAGGTGTATAATCTTTTCCATTAATATGTACTTTATAATCACTTCCCATATGAGTTTTTATTGAAAGTACAGTAGAGTTTGGATTTGTAATTGCTTGTCTTTTTGCAATTTCTCCTACAATTATTTCTCCATTATCTTTTATATTTACAACTGATGGAGTAGTTCTTGCACCTTCAGCATTAGTAATAATACTTGCAGAACCTCCTTCCATTACTGCCACACAAGAGTTTGTTGTTCCTAAATCAATTCCTATAATTTTTGCCATTTTCTAGCCTCCTAATGTATCCTTAAATTATTTTTTACAAATTAATTTTTTTAATATATTTTTAAAATTACTTTTTACAAACCTTAACCATTGAGGGTCTAATAACCTTTCCTTTCATTTTATAACCTTTTTGAAGTTCCATAATGATTTTGTTATCATCATGTTCAGGACTTGCTTCAACCATTACAGCCATATGCTCATGAGGATCAAATTCAGCATTTTCAGTAATTATTTCTTCAACACCTTCAGATTTCATAATATCTTTAAAGTTTCCAAGAATAAGTTCAACACCTTTTACAAGTCCATCAAAGTCTTTTGTCTGTGATGAAGATTTGATAGCTCTTTCAAGATTATCAATTCCATCAAGAAGTCTTGTTATAATTTTTTCAGAAGCAAATTTTCTAAGCTCTTCCATTTCTCTTTCTTTTCTTTTTGTAAAGTTTTGGAAGTCAGCTTGTTTTCTCATATATGATTGTTTCCAATCTTCAAGCTCAGCTTTTAGTTTTTCAATTTCTATATTTTCATTTACTTCTTCTACTTTTTCCTCTTTAACTTCAGTTTCAGGAGTCTCCACAGTTTCCTTTTCCACTTCTTCATTTAATATTTCTTTATTTACTTCTGACATTTTTCAACTCCTTATTTTCTCTTTGTTTTATTTGATAATAATTTTTCACTATTTACTACTTTTTCTACCTCACTACTTACATATTGGATAAGACCCATTGTTTTTGAGTAAGGCATTCTTTTAGGTCCAATCACCCCAATAACTCCTTTAGCATCTCCTTGTTTATATATAGAATAAACAAAGCTATAGTCTTCAAGTCCTTTAATTGGAAGTTCATCACCTAAGATAACATTAACATGTCCTTCTTCTGTATCTCTAGAATTAATTATATCTTCAAATATCTCTTTAACATCTTTTTTCTTGTTAAAAAGTTCTAATACATCTAGAACATCACTTACGTTTTTATCTTTAAATATGCTAGATGAATTATCAACAAAAAGTCTTCCTTCTATATCTTGGTATATTTCTTTTTCAAGATCAGCATACTTTTGATAATTTGTTTTTATAAATTCTTCAATCTCATAACTTTTTATACTATTAGTTTTTATCTTTTCATTTAAAGTTATAGATAATTTCTCCAGTTCCTCTTTCGTTATTCTATCTTCTAACTTAATCTTTTTTGTTACTACACTTAAATCTTCTGTAACTATTATTGCAAGAATAATATAATCATCAATATGAACTAGTTCTATTTTTTTAATTCTTTCTTTTCTATAATCAGGCTCTATAACAATTGAAGCATAAGATGTAAGTCTAGAAAGTAGAGAAGAAGTTTGTTGAAGTATGTTATCAAGTTCATTTACTTTTTTTTCATACTCAGTATTTATTCTATTTTTTTCTTCTCTTGAAAGTTTTTCGATTTTTAGAAGTTCACTTAAATAATATTTATATCCAAGATCTGTTGGTATTCTTCCAGAAGATGAATGAGTCTTTTCAATAAATCCTCTATCCTCAAGATCAGACATAACATTTCTTATAGTTGCTGAAGATAAATCTATACTATATCTTTTTACTAAAGTTCTAGAACCAATTGTTTCTCCAAATCTTAAGTAAAAATCAATTATAGCATTTAAAACTAATTTTTCTCTATCAGTTAACATGCCACCTCACCCTCCTGTTAGCACTCGTTTTATAAGATTGCTAACCACATACATAATTTACTATACTTTTTTTTATTTGTCAATAATTTTTTAGCCACAAAAGTATATAAGTGCTAAAAAATGAATTTAAAATTTTTATTTTTGAGAATATATAACAAAAAATCTTTTTGAAAAAAATAAAAAAAGACTAAGAAAATTAAAAATAAAAATCATTAATTTCCAGTAGCCTTTTTTATAAAATACTTAGTTATGACATTCTAAAATATAAATATTATCATCTTCCACATTTACAAATGCAATAGATATTCCACCCCAACAAGTAAATTTAAAACTTTCAGTTCCACACATAGCCATATCAGGAGAGATATTATATTTATTTTCAAGATTATATTTTAAATTTAAGAAAAATTCTTCAATACAATAACCAACGTCTTCAATAGAAAGAAGAATTTCATTTTCATCATAATTAGGATTTTCAAAAATCTCATTTATATTACAAAGTTTTCCTGTTTTTTCAAAATAATATTTTGTAAATTCATAACAATAAAATGCTTCTGAAAAATATTGTGGATCTTGTTCTTTTGTAAATCTTGCAATATTTTTTATGAAATCCTTATTTTGATTATAATACTCTTTATAGTTTACTTTATTTTTAAAATAAGTTTCTTTATTTAGAGAGAAATCTTTTTTTAAAGCAGAATAAAGTTCTGTGAAATTTGAATTTCCAAAAGAATTTATATTTCCTAAAAAATGATATTTTCCATTAAAATATTTAAATCCCCAAAAATGTCTTTCAGAATTTAAAAATATTTTTTCAGAAAAAACTCCATCACTAGAAAGAAGATGAACTATATATTCTTTTCCTAGTATATATTTTTTAACACTTAAAAGAGGTTTAAAATAACACTCTAAACTAGGATCATCAAAAACTTGAACTGCAGATGGAAAAAATACTATATTTTCTAATGTGTTTGTTTCAGATTTTTTAGTATAATTTTTTTTATCCTCTTTATTTAAATTCATAGTTCTCACCTCATATTGTTTTAGTTTTCAGCACCAAACAATTTTTTTAAGCCTGCTTTAGGAAGATTTATTATTTCAAGTCCTTTACTAATACCATACATTAAGACTTTAGTACCATATCCTACATTTTCAGAAGTAGTAACTTCTTTTCCTTCATATAGTTTTCCATTTTCATTTGTATAGTATCTCACTTTTGAATTAGAAAAATTTTCAAGATGTTTTTCTAAAAAAAGAGGACTATTTACAGAAATAATATCTAAATTTATATCTCTTATCTTTTCTTTAAAGTAATTTTCACGACAATATTTTAATTCTACATAATGAAGAGCATCCATAACATAGTAATTTTCTTCTTCATTAGCAATTATATGTAACTCTTTATCTTGAAGATTCCAAATAATTTCTCCCAAAGTAACTGCTTCATCACTATATTTTCTTATATCAGAATAACCATCTTCTTTTATAAATTTTTTGTAAAACTCATTTGTCATCTTTTTATAGCTTTCAAAGTTATAAAGAATAAAAATTTTATTTTTATTCTCAACAGCTTTTTCATCATAAAGAGATAAAATAACTTCTTTGTTGTCAAGAATAAGCTCTCTAGAAATTCTAAGTTTTTTCGCAATTAACTCTTTTTCAGAAATATCAGAGATATTTCTATCTGGTCTACTACTCATTATCATAAAACCAACAAGAATTTCCCCATTTTGGGTAGTAGGAGTATACACTCCTTGATTTTTTCTAGGCTCTTCTATTATAGTATTTGTACAACCACTAATAATAAATATCAACATAAAAAATAGTATTATTTTTTTCATTGTTATTTAACTCCTAAAAGTTTAAAATATTATTTTTTATTTCTGAACTTCATCTTTTTTTAACATTTCTCCAAAAACAGAAGTAAGAGATGCTAAATTTTGTAATTCAGATGGAATAATAATTTTTGTAGATTTTCCATCTGCCACTTTTTCAAAAGTTTCCATTCCTTTAAGGGCAAGAACTTCTTTTGTTGCATTAGCTTCATTTAATGCAGTAATAGCAGCAGCTTTAGCTTTCTGAATAGAAATAATAGCAGCAGCTTGTCCTTCAGCTTCTTTTTCAAGACTTTGCTTTTTAGCTTCTGCTCTTAAAATAGCAGCTTCTTTTTCAGCTTCTGCTCTTAAAATTTGAGATGTTTTTTCTCCTTCAGCAACAAGGATAGCAGCCTCTTTTTGTCCTTCAGCTCTACGTATTGCTTCTCTTTTTTCTCTTTCAGCCTTCATTTGTTTTTCCATTGCATCTTGAATTTCTCTAGGTGGAATTATATTTTTTAACTCTATTCTATTTATTTTAATTCCCCATGGATCTGTTGCTTCATCAAGAACAGCTCTCATTTTTGTATTTATTGTATCTCTTGAAGTAAGAGTCGTATCAAGTTCCATTTCACCAATTATATTTCTAAGAGTTGTTGCAGTAAGATTTTCAATAGCACTTAGAGGTTGTTCCACTCCATATGTATAAAGTTTTGGATCAGTTATTTGAAAATAAACAACAGAGTCAATTTGCATTGTAACATTATCTTTTGTAATAACTGGTTGAGGTGGAAAGTCTATAACTTGTTCTTTTAAAGAAACAACTTTTACAATTCTATCTATAAAAGGTATTAGAATATTAAGACCAACTTGCCATGTAGTTAAATATCCACCTAATCTTTCAATAACATATGCTCTAGATTGAGAAACAATCCTTACATGTAAGGCAAGAAGAATTATTATTAAAAATATAAGTATAAAAATGAATAAAATGCCCATATATTCCTCCTTAAGATTTAGAAATTTTATTAAAAATATTATACTATAATTCTTTTCTTTTTAATAGATTTTAATTAAGAAAATATTTTAAGTAATTTCATAAAAGTGTTATGAAATATTTCAAAACACTGTTATGAAATTATTGAGTATTTTTTCTTAAAAACTTTAAAAATACTATTGATTTAAAAAATAAATTACGATATAATTACTTCTGTAATTGTTATAAAATAGTAATAAAATTTCATCACTTCGTTATGAAATAGGAGGGGCGATGGCTAGAAATCCAAATTTTTCTAAGGAAGAAATACTGAATACAACTTATAGAATATTAATTCAAGATGGAGTAAAAAGTATAACGGCTAGAAATATTGCCAAAGAATTAGGATCATCAACAATATCTATTTATTCTAATTTTGGCTCTATGATAAATTTAAAAAATGAACTATCAAGAATGGCAAAAAATAAACTTCTTGATATAACAAAAGTGGAATATACAGAACAAAGACTTTTAAATATTGGAATAGGTATTTGTATATTTGCTAAAAAAGAAAAAGCTCTTTTTAGATCTATTTTTTTAAGAGAAGATCTTTCTAAAGAGTTCATTGATGAAATAATAACTGATTTAAAAAATCTTATTATAAGTGGTTTTAAAGAAGATGGAAGATACAAAGATTTTCCTGACGGAGCACTTGAATGGATGCTTAAAAAAGGTTGGTGGTTCGTTCATGGATATGCTTCTTTAATTTGTTCAGGATTTTATAATCCAACTTATGAAGAAATAGAAAAAGAACTTCGTGATATGGGATCTGTTATTGTTCATGCTTGTATGGACAGAAAGATTTCTTAAAAAATTGTAATTAAATTTTAAAATTTTAATATATTTTAGGGGGATTAATGAAAAAATACTTAGCAATATTATCAATCATAGCTTCTGCAAATGCTTTTGCTGGAAGTATAGACTATTTAGCACAGCAAGATGCAGAATATTTTGCTCATCCATCAATGATAGGAAAAATAGGAGTTTCTGGAGCATTTTACAACCCAGCAGGAACTGTATTTTTAGAAGATGGACTTTATGTACAATTAAACTCACAAACTCTATTTAAAAATTATGAGATGGAAACTCGTTTACCTGGGACAGATAAATTAAGCCATGAAAGTGATCACCCATCAGCTTTTGTACCAAGTATGCAAATAGTAAAAAAAGAGGGAGATAGAGCTTATTTCTTACACACAGGAGCAGCAGCTGGTGGTGGAACAGTAAAATATGGAAATGGAATTTCAGCTTTTGAA
>JAHHTB010000049.1 GCA_020024855.1 Fusobacterium sp. | reverse complement strand
TCCATCAGCCTGATGTAAAGGTGTCATAGTGATTTCAGTTAATTGAACATTATGAGGGATATTTGCAGCATAAATAATAGTATCTGCTACGTCATCAGGAGTAAGAGATTCTATTCCTCTATAAACAGCATCTGCTCTTTCTTTATCTCCTTTAAATCTTACAAGGCTAAATCCTGTTTCTACAATACCAGGTTGAATATTAGTTACTTTTATTGGTGTATCAACTAAATCTATTCTTAGTCCATCACTTAAAAGTTTTATTGCTGCCTTTGTTGCACAATAAATTGCTCCTCCAGGATAAGCTGAAACAGCTGCTATTGATCCAAGATTTATTACATGACCTTCCATTTTATACTCAAGCATTAATGGAACTACTACTCTTGTTACATAAAGCATTCCTTTAATATTTGTGTCAATTACTTCGTCAATGTCATTTATTTCTGCAGTATAAACTTTATCAAGTCCATAAGCAAGTCCTGCATTATTTACAAGAATGCTTATTTTTTTCCATTCTTCAGGAAGTCCAAGAATTGCTGTTTCAATTCCTTTTGCATCTCTTACATTAACTATTAAAAGTTTAATTTCTACATCATATTTTTCTTGTATCTCTTTTTTTAATGCTTCACCTTTTTCTGCATTTCTTACAAGTAAAAGAAGTTTACAACCCATTTTAGCAAAACCAAAAGCTGTACTTCTTCCTATTCCTGCTGTTGCTCCTGTAATTAATACTACCTTTCCTGTTAATCTGCTTTCCATAGAAACTACCCCTCCTAATTTTAACTTAATATATATTTCTTTTTTATCTTTTCTACTGTATCATACATATTAGTGTCCATATTTATATCCACGCTAAAATCACATGAAATTTTATAAAGTATTCTACGTTTATTGTAAAGCTCAACTATTGTTTCGTATTTATTTTCTACATTTAATAAAGGTCTGTGTGTTTTATCTTTTACCCTTTCATATATACAATCTATACTACAATTTAAGTATACCACAAAAGAAGTTTCTTTCAAGCTTTTTATATTTTCATTATCTATTATAGCTCCACCACCTGTTGCAATTACTATGTTATTGTCCTTTGATTCCTTAGCTATAATTTTTCTTTCTAAAGCTCTAAAATAACTTTCTCCCTCTTTTTCAAAAATCTCTGTAATAGGACGATTCTCTATCCTTACAATCTCTCTATCTATATCAACATACTTCATATCAAGAGCTTTTGCAAGAAGTCTTCCTATAGTTGTTTTTCCACTGCCCATAAAACCTATAAGAGCAATATTATCTTTCATATTTTCACCTCTCGTATTAAAGTATATCATACCTTCTACTTTATTCATAACTATTTTTAAAAGTAAGTTATAATATAGAAAAGATTAAATTTTATTTTTTTTACTTCTCAAAATAAAAATTCCTAGATAACTAAACACAACAGATACAACTATATTTACTAAATTAAAAAAAGTAAATGGAAGATAATCTAAAACTGTTACAGGGAGAGTTGCACCTATAAAAGCCCCAGCTGTTGTCCAAGGAATAAGCCCTGTTGTTAATGTCCCTCCCTCTTCTAAAGTTCTACTCAACATACTTGTTTTCAATCCTCTTTTTTTATACTCCTCTTTATATAAATTAGCATTCAATATGATTGTTAAGTATGCTTCACTTAGTATTAAATTACTCATAAAGCACGAAAGTATTGTAAAGGTTACAAGAGTTCCTATTCTTTTTATTTTTTTTAATAAATCTTCTATCACAACTTTTAAATATCCAATTTCTGATAAAATTCCACCTAGAGAAAGTGCCAAGAATGTTAAAGAAAATGTATACATCATACTTTGTATTCCACCTCTTAAAATAATTTTATCAACTATCTCTATATTTGTTGAATTAGTATAACCAAGATTTATAACTTGTAAGCTATCTCTTAATGATGCTCCTTGAATAAAAATTGAAATCAAAGTTCCTACAACTATTCCAATAAACATATTAATAATTGTTGGCTTTTTTAAAAAATTTAACACCATCACTATTATTATTGGTAAAAATGTTATAACTGATATATTAAATTCAGAACTCAAAGTTTCTTTTATCAAATTTACATTGCTATAATTTATATTTATAGCTGTATATTTAAAACCTATTACTGTATACATCAAAAGAGAAATTATATATGCTGGAATTGTTGTATAAAGCATTGAAGAAATATGTTCATGCAATTTAGTTTCAGTAGTAACAGCAACTAAATTTGTTGTGTCTGACATTGGAGAAATTTTATCTCCAAAAAATGCTCCCGACACTATCATTCCACAAGTGATTGGCATAGGGACACCAATAGCCTCTCCTATTCCCACAAGAGCTATTCCAACTGTTGAAATAGTTCCCCAAGATGTTCCTAATATAACAGAAGTCAAACTACAAATAATAAGTCCTGCTGGTAAAAATATTTTTGGAGATAATATACTTAATCCATAATATATTAAACTTGGAATTGTCCCAGCAAGAACCCAGCTTCCTATTATAGCCCCTATCAAAATGAATATAAGTAGAGCTTCATAAGATTTTATTATACTCTTACTCATACATTCTAATAAATATTCAAAAGTATATCCTCTATACATACTATATCCCACTGTAAAAAATAGAGAAATTAATAAGACAACTTGTAATTCTATTTTTAAAATTCCTATTCCTAAAATTAAAATAGATATTAATATAAAAAAATAAATTATTGCTTCTTGAATTTTTGTAATTTTTTTATCCAAAATCATCACTCCTTTTTCTAGTATATTTTTTTTTTATATATTTATATTATAATGTAATATGATTTTAGTTTTCCAAAATAGGAGTTGATAAAAATAGAAAATAAAATTTTAATTATAAATACTGGTGGAACTATATGTATGGTTCATCAAGAAAAAAATAATCCCTATAGCCCCTTAAGACCTGCAAACAGTTGGGAAGAAGTATCTAAAGATTTTCCTGTTCTTAATAGTTTTCCAATAGATTATTGTCAGCTTAGCCCTCTTATAGATTCTTCAAATATGTCCCCTGAGACATGGATAAAAATTTCTAAAATTATTTTTGAAAATTACGATAAATATATAGGATTTGTTATTCTTCATGGAACTGATACTATGGCATACACTGCATCAGCTCTTTCTTTCACTCTTAGAAATTTATCAAAGCCTGTTATCCTTACAGGTTCTCAAAAACCTTTACAGGCAGTAAGAAGTGATGCCTTACAAAATCTTATCACATCTATTGAAATTGCTGGACACTCTCTTTATGATATTCCTCTTGTACCTGAGGTGGCAATATTTTTTAGAGATTCACTTATAAGGGGAAATAGAGCAAGAAAAAATGATGCTACAAACTATTTTGGTTTTTCTTCTCCTAATTTTACACCTCTTGGAGAAGTGGGAGCAGAGATAAAAATATCAAGAAATATCTCTCCTCTTCCAAAAAAGAAATTTTTTATAGAGCCTTGTTTTGATAATAATGTTCTTATTCTTGAATTATTCCCAGGAATAAAGCCCTCATTTTTAAAAAATCTTTTTGCTAGTATGACAGGGTTAAAGGGTGTTGTTCTTAAAACTTATGGAAATGGAAATGCTCCTACCTCTGATGAATTTATAGAGGTTATAGAATATCTTACATCAAAGGGAATTATAGTTGTAAATATTTCTCAATGCACAACTGGTATGGTTAAAATGGGATTATATGAGGCAAGTAGTCGTCTTATTCAGGCTGGAGTTATAAGTGGAAGTGACCTTACTCCTGAATCTGCTGTAACAAAACTTATGTACCTTTTAGGAAAAAATATCTCTACTGATGAAATTAAGAAAAAAATGATGATGAGCCTTGCTGGAGAACAGTCTATAAGTCAATGCAATTATAATTTTACAAATGAAAATTATTCTGAAAAATTTTCTTATGAGATTACTCTTCCAAAAAAAGTTTCAGCAGATGATTTGGTTAAAATTGATATTGATATACACAATCTCTCTCTTAAATCAGATAAAAAATCTGCTCAATTTAAGCTTGATATATATAATAGTTCTGAAGATAGTCAAAGTAAAACTTATTTAATAGAAAAAGATTTAAATAATAGTAACTCTATTTTTACAACTATCTCTTACACATCAAAAAATTATATTTTTACAGATGATAAATTAATTGTGAGTATAGTTTCTAAAGAGCCATTTACTTTTGATAATTTTGATATAAATATATTTTATGAAAATATTTAAAAAAGAGAGTGATAATCACTCTCTTTTTATTAATATTTTTTTAGATTAGAGAATTGTCCATCTAACATTTCATCCATTTGTTCAGTCATTTTTTTGTTATCTTCTGTTAAGAATTTATCAAAGTCTCCTGTGATTTCAATAGTTTTAATAACATCTCCTTGAGCTATTTTATTAACTACATCTTGGTCTTTATCTGATACAACTTCACCAAAAATTGTGTGGTGGTAGTTAAGCCATGGAGTTTCTACATGAGTTATAAAAAATTGTGAACCATTTGTATTTTTTCCTGCATTTGCCATTGCTAGAAGTCCTTTTCTATCAAAAACAACTCCCTCTTTAAACTCATCACCAAATTGGTAACCAGGTCCACCTGCTCCTGTTCCTGTTGGGTCTCCACCTTGAATCATAAAGTCAGCTATAACTCTGTGGAATTTAAGATTGTCATAGTATCCTCTTTTTGCTAAGTGAGCAAAGTTTAATACTGTTACTGGTGCAACTTCAGGGAAAAGTTTTAAATTTATATCTCCTTTATCTGTTACTATCTTTGCATTTAATATTAAATCTGTCATTGGTACCTCCGCTTTATTTTCTATTGTTTTTATATTTTTTCTTACAGGATTTCCCATAAGTTTATTTCTTGCTATTGTAACTACAAATATTCCAACTATAAAAAATCCAAGAATTTTTAACATTCTATTCTCCCTCTACTGTTTTTTTTAGTTCATCTCTTGAGATTGTTCCATAAATTTCATATTTCCATTTTGAATTTATATCATTTGTTATTTTCTCAATCTCTTTTTCATTTGCATCTATAATTTCTTTTAAATCTCTTTTCTTTTCTCTCACATCTACAATTTTTCCTGAAATTTCCATTTCAGCATCATATTGAATACACTCTTTTAAATCTGCTTCTAATTGAGCTTCTTCTTTTAAAAGAACATTCATTTTTTCAAGAAGAATTCCTTTTTTCTTTTTAAAATTTTTAAGTGTATATTCAAACATTCTCTTTGTTACTTCTGCACCTGATTTTCCTCTTAGTTCCTCTCTAATAGCTATACATTTTTTTATATATTCCTCTGTTAAATTATTTGTACTTGCTATTTTATCAACAGTTTCTTTAAAAGTTTTGATTTCTTCATCAGATTTATCTCTTATATCTAATTCTCTAAGAGCTAGAT
The DNA here is from genome assembly GCA_020024855.1 of Fusobacterium sp. Lineage (GTDB taxonomy): Bacteria > Fusobacteriota > Fusobacteriia > Fusobacteriales > Fusobacteriaceae > Fusobacterium_B. Next base: position 6,749 of record JAHHTB010000049.1, on the reverse strand, counting down.
ATAATTTTTCATATTTAGGAATTATCTCCTCTTTTATAAATTTTATTTTTTCTTCATTTTTTGCACTTTCAGCTTCTAATAAACTTATATTTGCATTTTTTAATATTTGTAACATAACTTCAGTGTTATAATCTTTAAAATTTTTTTTATTCATTCTATCTCTCACCATAATATTGATAATAGTGGCACTCTATTCCACCATTATAAAGTTTTCTATTTTTAGTTGATTTTTTATCAAAATATTTTTCAAATTCAGGATATGATGTGATTATGTAGTAAGACCATTTAGAAAATCTTGTTTTACAAACATCTCCAAGAAGTCTATAAAGTCTTTCAACTTTCTCATCATTTAAAAGTCTTTCTCCATAAGGTGGGTTTGTTACAAGACAACCTTTTTCTGCCATAGACTCAAGCTCTAAGAAGTTTTTACATTCAAATAAAATATCATCTTCTACTCCTGCTCTCTCTGCATTTTCACCAGCTATTTTTATAGTTTCTGCATCTATATCAGAAGCATAAACCATAACTTTATTTTCATAATCTTCTTGTGAGAAAGCCTCATCTCTTAAATCTATCCAAAAATCTTTTGGAATAACTTTCCAGTCTTCAGCAGCAAAATTTCTATTTACTCCTGGAGCAATATTTCTTCCTATCATAGCTGCCTCTATTGCAATAGTTCCTGTTCCACACATTGGGTCTAAGAAAGGTCTATCTCCACCTTTCCAACGACTTAGTTTTACAAGAGCAGCTGCCATAGTTTCTTTTAAAGGTGCTTCATTTATTAAGTTTCTATATCCTCTTTTGTGAAGTGCATCACCACTTGTATCTATCATTATTGTAAATATATCTTTATTTCCTTGAATTTTTATTCTAAATAAAGCTCCGTTTTCAGGAAATTTTTCTATATCATAAATCTCTTTCATATTTTCAACAATAGCTTTTTTAGCTATTCTTTGAATATCAGATTTTGAAAATAATTTTGATTTAACAGAACTTACCCAGCTTATAGGAAATTCTCCATCTTTCTCTATTACCTCACTCCATTTTATTTTTTTTACATTTTGGAAAAGTTCTTCAAAAGTAAGAGCTTTAAACTCTCCCATTTTTATAAAAATTCTATCAGCACATCTAAGATGTATGTTAGCTTTTATCACATCTCTAAAATTTCCTTTAAATTCAACTTTTCCATTAAAAGTATGAACATCTTTAAATCCAAGCTCAACACATTCATCTCTTACTATACTTTCAAGCCCCATAGTTGATGATGCTATTATTGTAAATTCTTTCATTAGTTTTGTATCTCCTCAATCTTTAATTTTTCTTTTTTATTCTTTAATATTCTTACATAAATTAATTTCATTATAGCGAATATAGGAACACCTAAAAACATTCCCATAGTTCCCATTATATTTCCCATAATTATTACAGATGCTATTATCCAAAATGAACTTATCCCAACACTCTTTCCTAATATTTTAGGACCTATTATATATCCATCAACATTTTGAGCAATTATTATTGCAAGGAGAAGATATATACATTTTATTGGATTTGATAAAAGAACCAAAATAAATGCAATTATTCCTGCTATTATTGAACCAAAATATGGAATCATATTTCCTACACCAATCATAACAGCATTTAAAAGAGCATAAGGAACATCTGCTATTTTCATAACAACAAAAGCTATCAAACCAACTATTGCTGATATAAAAATTCTTCCAAGCATATAATTAAGAAATATATTTTTACATTCTATAAGAAAATCTAGCCCCTCTTCTGCCTCTTTTTCTCCATAAAAAATAAATATTATATTTTTTATATATTGCATAAAGTATTCTTTGTTGTATATAAAATAAAGTGCTAAAAATCCACCTAAGAGAATAATAAATACTTCAAATATCCAATCAATTACATTTAATCCCACTGAAATTAAAATATCTCTTATGTTATTCATATTTTTAATAAAGAAATTTTGAATAGCTTGTTTTATATCTTCTCCATCCATAAAAAGTAAATTTTTCTTTCTTAAGAAAGTAAAAGTTTCTTCTAAATATTTATTAAAATTATCTTGAAAAGCTGGATACTTATTAATAATATCTTCAAAACTATCTATAAGATTTGGAATAAACCAAATAAGAGTTCCTGTAATGATTACAATAAGTGCTATAAGAGATATTACTATTGACATTCCTCTTTTTAACTTAAATTTTTTCTCTATAAATTCAACCATAGGATTTAACAATATAGAAATAAATATAGCATATATAAATGGACGAAGATATTTTGAAAGTCCATTTAAAATACTTAAAAACCCATTCATATTTTGGAACAATGTTTGTACAAGAATAAGAATGGTTCCTACTATTAAAGCTTTTGCAAATAAATGTTTATACTTCATCATAACCACCTTACTAAATTCTAAACTAAGAATTTATTTTTAAATTTAGTTTTTTACCTTATTATTCCATCTAATTCTTCTTCCTCATTTTTTTTATTCCCAACAATTTTTATAAGAAGTCTATCAGGAATACCAATTATAGCATCTCCTGTATTTGAAATCCAGCCTTGTTTTACACATAATTTTAAAGGTGAATTTGAAGAAATAACTCTCACTTTCATATTTTCAACCTGAACGTTTACTCCTCCTAAGTTTGTATCTATAAAATAATCCTTTCTTTTTTCCTGCAACGGATAAACATATTTCAGTTGATTATCAACATATATTTCAATTTTATTCCCTTTTACAATATCTATACTCATAGCATATCTAACAGCAAAAAAGAAAAAAATAGAAAGGAAAAAATAGACTATTGTATCTCCTTTTTTAAAATAACAGGGTTTTCTTTTCAATTTATTCTCCTTAGAATTTTTTTCCTATTCCCTCTCCCATAAATACCTTTGTTTCAATTCCATCTATACTATTTTCAAGAATATCTCTATCAATTTCAACCCTATCTTTTTCTAAAAATAAAATTACTGTTGAACCACCAAAATAGAAGTATCCTTTTTCATCTCCCTTTTTCACAAAAGTATTAGGTTCATACGTTTGTTTAATTCCACCTACCATAGTAGCACCTATCTCACAAATACATATATCACCATATTTTTCTGTTGATAATATAGAATACTCTCTTTTATTTTCACAGAAAATTCTGAAATTTTTTCTTATTGCATGAGGTGAAACAGAATAGTAATATCCTTCTATCTCTGTACTTTTTGATATTTTTCCATCTGCTGGAAAATGGTATCTATGATAATCAACAGGAGCAAGTCTTATAATTACCATTACCCCGCCTTGATATTTTTCAGCAAGTTTTTCATCTTTAAAAAATTCATTAAGAGTAAACTCCTCTCCTTTTAAAAAAAATTTACTACTATCATGAAGATTTTCTATAACTAATATCTTTCCATCTGCTGGAGATACTAAAGTATCTTCGTCAAAATCTATTTTTCTTGCTCCATCTTTTAACTCTCTTATAAAAAAATCATTAAATGATGTAAATTCATTAAGAGATTTCTTTGCTTCATTTAAATCTATTCCATTTTCTTTTGCAAAATTTTCTATCATTCCACATGATTTAGGGCTATCCATTTTCTTTCCGTACCATTTTGAAAGAAATTTTCTTTTAACTATTGTCTCTAATGAAAGTGTCCCTAAAGGATTATAATATAAAAATTTTAAAAAGTTTTCGCCAGGAACTTTTTCTGTTTCAACTTTATTTGTACTCCTATTAATATATTCTATTTTTTTAAAATCCATTTCTACTCCTGATATTGATTTTTTATTTTATTTTTATAGATTTTTTATTCTCTTTATTATATAATTATTAAAAATACATCAAGATTAAATAAAAAATCTCTAGTTTATTTTATCACACTTTCCTAAAATAATAAAATATTATATAATAATTTATAAAATGCAAAATATTTTACTGGAGGATAACAATGAAAAAAAGAATTGCTTTAATTGCACATGACAAAAAGAAAAATGACCTTGTTACATTTGTTCAAGAACATGTTGATTTTTTCAAAGAATATGAGCTTGTAGCAACAGGAACTACTGGTGGAAGAATAATGGATGCAACTGGACTTAAAATTAAAAGATATCTTTCTGGACCACTAGGTGGAGATCAACAAATTGGTGCTGATGTAGCAAATGATTTAATTGATGCTGTCTTCTTCTTTCAAGACCCATTAACAAGCCAGCCACATGAACCAGATATCAGAGCTTTAGGAAGACTTTGTGATGTTCACAATATTCCTATGGCTACAAATGAAAGAGCAGCTCAACTTTTAATAACTGGTTTAAAAGTTCAAAACGGACTTTTATAAAAATTTAAAACTAAACCACAGTTTCATACTGTGGTTTTTATTTCATATAAGAAATTTTTACTTTCTTTTTATCCTTGATATTTATAGTTATTTATTCTACAATATTGAAGATAATTTAAAATATTGGAGGAAAAATGGTTAAGAAAAATGGTTTGTTCTATGCTATTTTAGCATCTGTTTTATGGGCTATTGTTAATCCTGTCATTAAAACAGGACTTAGTTACGATATGTCCCCTATGAATTTTGCTGGACTTAGATTTACATCTGTTGGTATTATTCTTTTAGTTTATACATGGCATAAGGGTATGTTTGCAGAAATAAAAAAATATAAAGATTTATTTCTTCTTCTTACTTTTGTAAATATATTTCTTGGATATGCAGTTTTTTATATTGGAGTTAATCTTGTAGATGGAGCTGTTTCATCTATAATTATGGGAACTACTCCTTTTGTAAATATTTTATTAAGTCATATTATGACTACACATGATAAACTTAATAAGCATAAAATTATAAGTATATTAATAAGTCTTGTTGGACTTATTATGATTATTGGAGTAAAAAAAGGTGAATATGCTCTTGGAATAACAGAGCTTATTGGTATTGCTCTTTTATTTTTAAATATAATATTCCAAGGTTTTTCTGCTATAAAATTATCTGAATATAAAGCTAATATAGATCCTATATTTTTAAATGCAGTTCAAATGTTTTTTGGTGGACTTCTACTTTATGTATCAGGAGTTTATATTGAGGGATACCATAATTTCATAGGAAAGCCTCTACCATTCTATTTAAGTTTAGGAACTCTTGTTTTTGTTTCTGTATTTGCTTTTAGTTTTTGGTTTATGGCTCTTCAAGATAAAAATACAAAAGTTTCTGAAGTAAATATGTGTAGACTTATAAATCCTATTCTTGGAGCTGTTTTAAGTTGGATAATGCTTCCAGATGAAAAACCAACTTTTAATACTGTTACCGGAATGATTATAATTGTCTTCTCTCTTGTTTTCTACTTCAAAGGAAAAGAGTATCTTGAAAAGAAGAAAGAAAATTAATTAATATAAAAATGGGGCTCTAGATACCTAAATTATTTGCCCCATTTTTTATTTTAAAGAAAAAGAAAAACCAGTTATAAAACTGGCTTCTCTTTTGTGAATGATGTTTTTTATTTGGAGTTTTTCATGGAATTATGCACCTTAATTCCTAATTTTTTAACTATTTTTTCAACATATCTTTTATTGCTAAAAGTGTTTTTTCTATATATTCAATCTTTGCACTCTCTCCCATATGCCCAATTCTTAAAATTTTATCTGCATATGGTCCATAAGAGCCACCTATGAATATTTTATAGTCATCTTTTAATCTTCTTATAAATTCTTTTACTGTAAATCCATCAGGAACATAAAATCCTGTTACTGTTGAAGAGAAATTATCTTCCATATAAAGTTTTAGTCCTAATTTTTTTAATCCATTTCTACAATATTCTGCCACCTTATGATGTCTTTCAATCATATTTTCTATTCCCTCTTCAAGAATATTATCAACAGCAACATCAAATCCCATTAAATCACTTGACGGCATTGTATAAGGGAAAAGTCTTTTTTCTACACAATTTTGCCAATATGAAAGATTACAATAAAAAGATGCTATCTTAATTTTTCTATTTTTTATCGCTTTCCATGCATCATCACTTACTGAAAGCATTGTTATTCCTGGAGGAGCAGAGAAACATTTTTGTGAACCACCAAGAGCAATATCAGCTCCAAATTCATTAGCATTAAAATATTCTCCACCTATTGCTGCCACTGTATCAACTACTGTAAGAATTCCTTTCGATTTTAAAAGTTTACATATTTCTTTTACATCATTTAAAACTCCTGTTGGAGTATCACAATGAACAACTGTTGCAAATTTAAAGTTACTATCTTTTTCTAAAAATTCCTTTACCTTTTCTACATCAATTTTTCTTTTTGTATCAAAACTAAGTGTTACAGGTATTCCACCATAAGGTGTTACCATATCAGCAAATCCTGCTCCAAAAAGTCCGTTTTCTATAACAAGAACTCTATCTCCTGGTTCTGTAAGAGAGGCACAAGCACTGTCAAGCCCTACCATTCCCTCACCACTCATAAATATCATATTTTCTTTTTTACAACCAAATATTTTTGCAGTTTTCTCAGCAAGTTTGTCGTAGAACATAAAAAAATCTTCATCTAAATCTGGATTTCCAAAAAATTCTGCACGTCTTTTCATTACATTTTCTCTGACTATACTTGGTCCTGGTGTCATCATTAAATAATCTGGTCTATACATAATCCCCTCCACAAAACTTTTATATTCTTGTTACACTTTAAATATACCACTTTATAAAATTTTTTAAAGTTTTTTGAACTTTTTTGTACTAATACACTTTTTTAAAT
>JAHHTB010000048.1 GCA_020024855.1 Fusobacterium sp. | reverse complement strand
TTCTAATACATTATGTTTTTTTTCTATCCAACACAATCAAAATTTACTTGCTTTTTTTTATTTTTAAAGTAAAATAATGTATAGAATAAAACTTTTATAAATTTTTATAATTTAACTTTAAGGAGGAAATTTTATGTTTGGTTATTTACAAAAAATTGGTAAAGCCCTAATGGTTCCTGTCGCAGTGCTTCCTGCTGCTGCTATTTTAATGGGTATTGGATATTGGATTGACCCTACTGGTTGGGGACAAAACAGTCAACTTGCTGCATTTTTAATAAAAGCAGGTGCTGCTATCATTGATAATATGCCTATACTTTTTGCTGTTGGTGTTGCTTTTGGACTTTCTAAAGATAAAAATGGAGCTGCTGCTCTTGCTGGACTAGTTGCATTTGAAGTAGTTACTACTTTACTTTCAACTGGAGCTGTTGGTCAAATGACTGGTGTTTCTCCTGATCAGGTTTCTCCTGCATTTGGAAAAATAAACAACCAGTTCGTTGGAATTCTTTGTGGAGTTATTGCAGGAGAATTATACAATAAGTTTCATACTCTTGAACTTCCTAAGTTCCTTGCTTTCTTCAGTGGAAAAAGATTTGTTCCAATCATTACTTCTGTTGCAATGCTTGTAGTATCTTTCATTCTTCTATATGTATGGCCTGTTATTTACAATGGACTTGTTACATTTGGAGAGGGAATTGCTAAATTAGGACCAATTGGAGCTGGAATATATGGGTTCTTCAATAGACTTCTTATTCCTGTTGGATTACACCATGCTCTTAACTCTGTTTTCTGGTTTAACGTTGCTGGTATTAATGACATTGGTAGATTTTGGGGTAAACCTGGATTAGCTTATGCTGATCTTCCAGCTGCTGTTGCTAATTCATATCATGTTGGAATGTATCAAGCTGGATTCTTCCCTATCATGATGTTTGGATTATTAGGAGCTTGTTTTGCATTTATTAAAACTGCTAAACCTGAAAATAAAGCAAAAATTAAATCTATCATGTTAGCTGCTGGATTTGCTAGTTTCTTCACAGGAGTTACTGAACCAATTGAATTTGCTTTCATGTTTGTTGCTCCAGCACTTTATTTACTACATGCAATCTTAACTGGTATTGCTGTTTTCATTGCTGCATCATTTAACTGGATGGCAGGATTTGGATTCTCTGCAGGATTTGTTGATTTCTTCTTATCTCTACGTAATCCAAATGCAAACCAACCATACATGTTAATAATTCTTGGTCTTGTATTCTTTGTTCTATACTATGTAATCTTCAGTTTTGCCATTTCTAAATTCAACATCAAAACTCCTGGTAGAGAAGATGTTGACTCAGATAATAATGAAAATACTACTTCAGGAAATGCTTCTCATGCTGAACTTGCAGCTGCACTTCTTCTTCTTTTAGGTGGAAAAGAAAATATTGTAAGTGTTGATAACTGTACTACAAGATTAAGACTTGAAGTTAAAGACAGTTCTCTTGTAAATGATGCTGAAATAAAAAAACTTGTTCCTGGTGTTTTAAAACCTAATAAAACAAATGTTCAAGTTATTGTTGGTACACAAGTTGAGTTTGTCGCTGATGAAATGAAAAAACTTGTTTAATAAAAAATATAACTTAGTTTTTTAGCAAATAGTATTGTTAAAAAATAAAATAAATTTTTATAATAACCTTAATGTTAAAAATTGACATTAAGGTTATTTATTTAAAGAAAATTATCTTAGTTTTACTTAAGCATTAAATATAAATATAAATTTTTTTAAAATTTTATTGACAAAAAATTTTTTTTATTATATGATAGCTCAAATAAAAAAAATATCCATCAAGAGAAACTGAGGGACTGGCCCTATGACGTTTCAGCAACCTACTTTAATTTTAGTGTGGTGCTAATTCCAGATAGATGGCAACAACCTCTATGTCTCTAAATTATCTTGAATGGATATTTTAGAGATTTTTTATTTTAAAGGAGAGAATTTTTATGATTTATATTAAAAATGCTAATAAAATATATCCTAATGGTCTTCATGCAGTAAAAGATGTAAGCCTTCATGTAAATAAAGGAGATATTTTTGGAATAATTGGTCTTAGCGGAGCTGGAAAATCTTCTCTTATAAGATTACTTAATAGGTTAGAAGAACCTACAAGTGGAGAAATAATAATAGATGGAGTGAATATTGTTTCACTTAATAAAAAAGAACTTTTAGAAAAAAGAAAAAAAATAGGAATGATATTCCAACATTTTAACCTTCTATCTTCAAGAACTGTTGGGGAAAATATAGCTTTCTCTCTTGAAATTGCTAATTGGAACAGAAAAGATATTGACAAAAGAGTTAATGAACTTTTGGAACTAGTTGAATTATCTGATAAAAAAAATTCTTATCCAAGCCAATTAAGTGGAGGTCAAAAACAAAGAGTAGCTATTGCTAGAGCTTTAGCTAACAATCCAGAAATTTTACTTTCTGATGAAGCTACTTCAGCACTTGATCCTAAAACTACAAAATCAATATTAGAATTAATAAAAAATATTCAAAAAAAATTAGGGCTTACAGTTGTTATGATAACACATCAGATGGAAGTTATTAGAGATATTTGTAATAAAGTGGCTGTTATGTCTTATGGTAAAATTGTTGAAACTGGTGGTGTACATCATATATTTTCAGCTCCACAAAATAATATAACTAAAGAGCTTATTTCCCATTTACCAAATGACAATGAAACTATAGTTAATCTTGTTAAAACAGTTGGGAAAATAATAGTAAAATTAAAATTTTTAGGATCTATAGCAAAAGAACCTATTATGTCTCAAGCAATAAAAAAATTTAATATAGACTTTAGTATTATTGGTGGTTCTATTGAAAATCTTTCAACAATGCAAGTTGGACATTTGTATGTAGAATTATCTGGAAATATAAAAGAGCAAAATGAAGCAATTGATTGGTTTCAAGAAACAGGAATTTTTGTAGAGGTGATTTATAATGGTTTTTAGTGCATTAAACATGGTTTTCTTTTCAACTTTAGAAACTTTATATATGGTTTTCTTTTCAACTATATTTTCTATGTTAATAGGTTTTCCCATTGGAATTTTACTTGTAATAACAAAATCTGGAAATATTTGGGAAAAACCTTTTTTAAATAAAATTTTAGAAATATCTGTAAATACTTTAAGATCTTTTCCATTTATTATTCTTATGATTTGTGTATTTCCACTTGCAAGAGTTATAGTTGGAACTACCATAGGAGTAAATGCAGCTATTGTTCCTCTTTCTATCTCTGCTGCTCCTTTTGTAGCAAGAATGGTTGAGGGAGCTTTAAATGAAATTGACAAAGGACTTATAGAAGCAAGTTCAAGTATGGGAGCAAATAATTTTACAATAGTTTTTAAAGTTATGGTCCCAGAAACACTTCCCCATTTAATTCATGGGCTTACAGTTACTGTCATCAGTCTTATTGGTTATTCAGCTATGGCTGGAACTATTGGTGCTGGTGGTTTAGGAGATTTGGCAATTAGATTTGGTTATCAAAGATTTAAAATTGATATTATGATTTATTCAGTAGTTGTCATAATTATATTAGTTCAAATTATCCAGTCTTTTGGAAATTATTTAGTAAAACTTTCAAGAAAAAATAAATAATTAATAACTATAAATTTTTAAGGAGATGATATTTATGAAAAAAAATATTAAATTACTTGCTTTAACTGGTTTACTTTCACTTGTTGTGAGTGCTAACTCTCTTGGTTCTACTTTAAAAGTCGGAGCTACTCCTGTTCCTCATTCAGAAATACTAGAAATAGTTAAACCTGAACTTGCAAAAGAAGGAATAGAATTAGAAATAGTTGAGTTTACTGATTATGTTACTCCGAATATTGCTTTAAATGATGGAGATTTAGATGCTAACTTTTTTCAACATTCTCCATATTTAAAGAAATTTGCTGAAGAAAGAAATTTAGATATAGCCTCTGCTGGAGCTATACATGTTGAACCATTAGGGCTTTTCTCAAGCAAACATAAATCTCTTGATGAATTAAAAAAAGGATCTATAATAGCAATTCCTAATGATCCAGCTAACGGAGGTAGAGCACTTATTCTTCTTCACAACAATGGAATTATAAAGTTATCTGATCCTCAAAATCTATACTCAACAGAATTTGATGTTGTTGAAAATCCTAAAAAAATAAAATTTAAATCTTTAGAAGCTGCACAACTTCCTCGTGTTCTAAGAGATGTAGATTTTGCTATTATAAATGGAAACTATGCTATTGAAGCTAATTTAAATCCAAGTAAAGATGCTTTACTTTTAGAGGGAAAAGAATCTCCTTATGCAAATGTAATTGCTGTTAAAACAAAAGATCTAAATAAAGAAGAAGTTAAATCTTTAGTAAAAGCACTTCAATCAGAAAAAGTGGCTGATTTTATTAAAGAAAAATATAATGGTGCTGTTGTTAAAGCATTCTAATATAAAACTAATATGAGGGTATACATATATTTTCTCGTATACCCTCATATTATCAAATAATCTTTTTATACTTTCTTATAGATTTTATAAGTTAATTTATTTTATTGTTTTTATGCCAAAAAATAATATTCATTATTATTACTATAATTAATATTATAACTATAGAAAACCAAAATCCTAAATCAATTTCTAAAAATTTTGTTGTATTAAATAAAGTTATCCAAAGCAATTTCCAATTCATAATCCCCCCTTAATTAAAGTAAAGTTCCAAAACATTTTATATATGCTTTTTTTAAGCTTGTAGCTAATGCCATATATAATAAAATACAAGGTATTAAATATAAGAAATAAGTTATAGGTAATGAAGTAAATCCTAATAAAATTCCTAGTTTAGTAAATGGTATTATTGTTAATATAGCTATCCCAGTAAAAGTTAATAAAGTTAAAGATAACGAAGCCCTACTTTGAATAAATGGAATCTTTGATGTACGAATCATATGAATAACAAGAGTTTGACTCCACATTGATTCTACAAACCATCCTGTTTGAAACAATGAAGAATACATATTTTGAATATTTAATAGTTCATTACCAGTATAAAAAAAAGGTAAATCATTATATAATACACCACCTGAAACAAACATAGGACAAAAAATAAAATACATAAAAGCATATGTAGTCCAATCAAATATAGAACTTGTAGGTCCAATCCATATCATAAAATTACCTATATTACTAGCATCCCATTTTCTAGGAGATGAAATAAATTCTTCATCTACATTATCCCATGGAATAGCTGCACAAGATAAATCATAAATTAAATTTAAAATAATAAGATGAATACTTTCCATAGGTAAAAAAGGAAGTAAAGCTGAAGCTGCCAAAACAGAAAACATATTTCCAAAATTTGAAGAAGCTGTCATTTTTATATATTTTATCATGTTAGCATATGTTTTTCTTCCTTCAATAATTCCTTTTTCTAAAACCATTAAATCTTTTTCTAATAATATTATATCTGCTGATTCTTTTGCTATATCTACAGCTGTATCAACTGAAATTCCAACATCAGCAGCCTTCATAGCAGCAGCATCGTTGATTCCATCTCCCATAAATCCAACAATATGACCTCCATTTCTAAGAGCAGTGACAATTCTTTCTTTTTGATCAGGAGATAATTTTGCAAATATATTTGTTTTTTCTACAGTTTTTATCAATTCTAAATCATTTAATCTATCTATATCATTTCCAAGTAAAATATTATCTATTTTTAAGCCCACTTGTTTACAAATACATTTAGTAACTTTTTCGTTATCTCCTGTTAGAATTTTAGTTTTTATACCATAATTATTTAATGTCTTTATAGCCTCTACTGTCGATTCTTTTGGTGGATCTAAAAAAGCAAGATATCCCATAAGAATCATCTCTTGTTCATCTTCTACTCCAAAATTTTCATAATCACTAGCATAATCTTTAAGATTTTTTTGTGCAACTGCAATAACACGCATTCCATCTTGATTTAATTTATTTATATGGCATAATATTTTATTAACAATATCTTTACTTAATTTTACTATGACTCCATTATATTCAATATAATTACAAATAGAAAGCATCTCTTCAACAGCTCCCTTAGTTATCATTTGACGTTTTTTATTCTTATCTTCTACAATTATTGAAAGACGCCTTCTTGTAAAATCAAAAGGAATTTCATCTATTTTATGATATACTTTTGTAATTTCTACTAAAGATATATCTTCTATAAATTCTTCTTTAGCTTTATTAATAATTGCTAAATCTATTAAATTTTTATATCCTGTTTGAAAAAAACTATTTAAATATGCATAATATAAAATTTGTATATTTTCTTTACCTGATATGTCCATATGATATTGAAGTATAACTTTATCTTGTGTTAGTGTTCCTGTTTTATCAGTACATAAAATATCTATTGCACCAAAATTTTGTATTGAATTTAAATTTTTTATAATTGTTTTTTCTTTAGACATAGAGACAGCACCTTTAGCTAAACATGTAGTTACAATCATTGGTAGCATTTCAGGTGTAAGTCCAATAGCAATAGAAATTGCAAACAAAAATGCTTCTAACCAATCTCCTTTTGTAAAACCATTAATAAAAAAAACAACTGGTACCATTATAAACATAAAACGAATTAAAACCCAAGAAACAGTATTTACTCCTTTAGTAAAATTAGTCTCAACTTCTTCTGTTGTAATAGAAGCTGTCATCGAACCAAACAAGGTGTCATTTCCAACAGTGATTACTACTGCAACAGCACTGCCACTTACAACACTGCTACCCATAAAAGCAATATTTGAATATTCTGTTACTGATATTTTTTCTATTTGATTAGATTGTATAATCTTTGAATTTTTTTCAATAGGATCACTTTCACCAGTTAAACTAGCTTGACTTACAAAAAAATCTTTAGCCTCAATAATCCTAACGTCAGCTGGTAACATATCACCAGTTGATAAATGAATAATATCACCAACAACAACTTCTTCTAAAGGTATTTCTATAATTCCTTCTTCCTTTCTTGTAACAGTACATGTTGTTGTTATCATTTTCAAAAGTTTTTCTGCTGCATTCCCTGAACGATATTCTTGTATAAATCTAAGAATACCTGATGTCCCAACCATTACTATTATAATTACTACTGTTAAAGTTGAGATGTTTTCTGGCAAATTATTATAAATAGGAATGATTATATCTGTTATCATAGATACTAATGCTAAAAAAAACAAAATTGCAGTAAAGGGATTAATAAAAGCTTCTATTAATTTTTTTAATAAAGACTTCTTTTCTCCATGAACAATAATATTTTTTCCAAAAGTTGAACGGTGTTCTAATATTACTTTTTCATCTAATCCTATAATAGATGAATTCATTTTTTTTAATACTGTTTTTATATCATTTATTGAGGCAAATAATAATTTTTTTATTATTTCTTCTTTTTTTAATTTAATGTTTTGTCCTTGATATTTTCTTTTTTTCATAATACCCTCTTTTTAATCTTTTTTATTTTTTTATAGTTCAATCCAATAAATATAAAACATAGCAATGTAAACTAAAATATGATACTCCAAATAAAAAGTTTCTTTTTAAAAACTATGAAGAATCACACAAATACTATTTATAATTATTATAGTTATCTACTTTGTATATTTTCACAATCATAGTACAAAAAAAAACTATATTATTCCATGTTCAAAATCTTGCTATTTTCTTGCTTTTTATTATTAGAAAAATTTTTTATGATATAATAACAATAAAAATACTTAAAAGGTGATCTCATGTTAAAAGGTGATTTTTTTTACAATGAATATTTAAAAAAATATGCTTTAAAAGATATTGAAGAGATATATGATGAATTTAATTTTTTTAATAAAGATTTAGATAGATTTCAATCAAAACATATAAAAAAAGAAAAATATATAAAATTAAATAATTTTTTTATATTATTACAAAATGCATTTATAAATCCATTTAATATGATTCTAATAGTTTTAGTTTTTATATCAATTTTTATAGAAAATCATTTAAATAGAAGTATTACTCCCTCTATTTTCATTATTACTCTTTTAATAATAGGCGGAACAATAAGATTAGTTCGTGAATTAAAATCTACTTTTTTTATTAAAATTAATACTTCAGAATTTACAAATGAAGTATTAATAAAAAAAAATAAAAGATACTTTAAAGTAAAAAATAAAAATTTATCCCTTGGAGATGTAATAGTATTTTCATTTGGAGATAAAATTCCTGCAGATGTTAGAATTATTAAAGCTAAAAATTTGCTTATATCAGAATCTATTCTTACAGGAGAAAGCACTATTGTTGAAAAAAATTCACAAAAATTTATAGAAAATAAAGATTCTATAAGTATAAATAATATAGCATTCATGGGAACTAGTGTTGTTTCAGGATATGGAGAAGGTATTGTCTTAGCTACAGGAGAAAATACTATTTATGGAAAATATATAAAAAGTTTACAAATACAGGAAAAGAAAATTGAAAATGGTATTAATTTGGTAACATTTATACTTATAAAATTTTTACTATTTCTGACACCAACTGTTTTTATTATATCTAGTGTAATAAAAAAAGATTTATCTGAAGCACTCTTATTTGCTATTTCTATTGCTATTGGACTTACTCCTGAAATGCTCCCTATAATTATAAGTGTCTGCTTAATTAAAGGAAATATTTCTATGGGAAAAAAACAAACTATTATAAAAGATGTAAATATTATGGAAAATTTTGGAAGTATGGATATTTTATGTGTTGATAAAACAGGTACTTTAACAGGAGATAAACTAATATTAGAGTATTATACAGATATTTTAGGAAACGAAAGTTTAGAAACATTAGAATTTGCATATCTGAATAGTTTTTATTATTCAAATTCTAAAAATCATCTAGATGAAGCTATCTTAAAAGTTGGTGATATTCCTAATAAAAAACAATACTTTAAAGATTTAATAAAAAAATTTAAAAAACTTGATGAAGTTCCATTTGACTATAAAAGAAAATTTGTAAGTATTTTGTTTTCAGAACAAGAAAAACAATTATTAATAATAAAGGGAAATCCTGAAAAAGTTTATAAAAGATGCAAGTATATTAAGTATAAAAATAAAATTCATAAAATAGATCCCAATGATTCAAAAGGAGTTCAATATGTAATAAATGAAATGTTAGAAGATGGTATGCAAGTTATTGCTGTCGCATATAAAAATATTTCTAATAAAAAGATAAGTATAAATGATGAAAAAGACCTTATCTTAATTGGATATGTTATTTTTTTTGATGCCCCTAAAAAATCTGCTTCAATAGCAGTAAAAAAACTAAGAAATCTTCACATTAATATAAAACTTTTAACTGGAGATCAAAAAAATATAGCAAATTCTATTTGTAATCGTTTAGGAATAACTTCTAATCATATTATTACTGGAGAAGAAATAGAAAAACTTTCAGGAGATGATCTACTAATAGCTGTTGAAAAAAATAATATCTTTACTGATTTAACCCCTTTACAAAAAGAAATGATAGTAAAAACATTACAAAATAATGGACATGTTGTTGGATTTTTAGGAGATGGAATTAATGATTTAGCAGCTATAAGAAAAGCTAATGTTGGTATTTCAGTAAATAGTGCAGTAAAAGAAGTAAAACAAATTGCTGATGTAGTAATCCTAAAAAAAGATTTAGAAGTTTTAGAAAAGGGTATATTAGAAGGAAGAAAAGCATACATAAATATTAACAAATATATTAAAATTACATTTTCTTCAAACTTTGGAAATATAATTTCTATTGGAATAGCAAGCATATTTTTACCTTTTATACCAATAACTGCTACTCAAATATTAATATTAAATTTAATATATGATATGTTATGTCTTATCTTTCCATGGGATAATATAGATGAAGATGTATCTATTTTTCCACAAACATGGTCAGTTAAAAAAATAACAAATTTTATGTTTTTCTTTGGACCTATTAGCTCTATATTTGATATAATCACATTCTTATTTTTATATTATATCTTTTGTCCATATATATATGGAGGGATGTTTAATGAAATTTCATTAATTACTCAAGAAAATTTTATTTCTTTATTTCAAAGTTGTTGGTTTTTAGAATCCTTATGGACACAAACAATGATTATTCAAATATTAAAAAATAAAAAAATTAACTTTATCAAAAATCAATTTCCATTTTTTGTATTTACTACTTTATTATTAATATTAATTTCTAGTATTTGTTTTTGGTATAAGCCTTTATCTGGCTGGCTTAATATGACATCTATACCAAGTTTATATTTTATATTTTTATTCTTTGTATTAGTTGTTTATATGACTATTATAAGTATAGCTAAAATATATTATATAAAAAAATATAAAAGACTATATAATTAATAATATAGATGTTGTTAGGGGGAAAATTAATGAAAAAAATTAATTTTATATCTATTGATTCAATTGTTTGTAAATGGATTTATGATAAACTTCGCTTAAGTGAATTACCAAAAGAAAAAATTAATGAAATTTTAATAGGAATAGAAGAAATAATGACACAAAAAGTTACTTCTCTCATGTTAGAACTTAATGATTTACCAACTTTTATAGATGAAAATGTAATTACTTGTGATGAATTAGCAATTAATTACAAAGAAAGAATTGTTACAAGAAATAATGAGATAATTCAATTAACACCAAAGGAATTTGATATCCTCTACTTTCTTGCTAAAAACAGAGGAGAAATTTTTACAAAAGAACAAATATACCAAGCTGTTTGGGAGGAAAAATATTACTTAGATGATAGTAATATTATGGCTTTTATAAGGAAATTAAGAAAAAAAATAGAAAAAAATCCAGATTCCCCAGAGTATATTTTAACTATTTGGGGAATAGGATATAAATTTAAAAATTAACAAATTTTATTATAAATAAGATTATTGATTAATATAATTGACATATTGCTGTTTTAATAATAAACTATAAGTAGATATTTAAATTTATTTCTATATAAAAAATAAAATATATACTTCTTTGCTTTTTACAACAAATATTTTATATTTGTTGTTTTTTATATTTATATTATAATTTTAAAACTTTTATTTTAAAGGAGGTGAGATATTACTGCAAATTAAATTTTCAGTAATACAGTATGAAAAGAAAAGTTAGTTTTCAAGTAAAAGGACACAATGTTATTGATGGCGCTGGAGTTAATTTAACAAGAGTTTTAGGAAACAGAACTGTAGAAATTTTTGATCCTATTTTGATGCTAGATTCTTTTGACAGTATAGATCCTAAAGATTATACAGCTGGATTTCCAACTCATCCTCATAGAGGAATAGAAACTATTTCTTATTTAGTAAAAGGAAAAATGACTCATAAAGATAGTTTAGGTAATGAAGATACTATAACAGATGGGGAAATTCAATGGATGACTGCTGGTTCTGGAATAATGCATTCTGAAGAATTACCTGCTAGTGATAGAATTCTAGGAGTTCAACTTTGGTTAAATTTATCTCAAAAAAATAAAATGGTAATTCCTGAATATACTGCTATAAAAAAAGATGAAATAAAAGAGATTGAAATGGAAAATGGAAAACTTAAACTTCTTGCTGGAAAATATAAAGATACTAAAGGTTTTAAATCAAAATATCTTCCATTAAACTACTATGATATTCAATTAAATGCTAATAGTAAATTTAAATTAGATGTTGATGAAAATTCATCAATTATGATTTTTACACTTTTAGGAAAAATCATAATTGATGGAAAACTAATTGATGAAAAAACTGCTGTAAAATTTTCCACAGGTAATTCTATAGAATTTTTAACAAAAGAGGATTCAGCTAGAATTTTATTTATGGAATCTATTCCTTTAAATGAGCCTGTTTCATGGGGAGGACCAATAGTTATGAATTCTCGCTTTGAATTAGAAAAAGCTTTTAAAGAATTAGAAGAAGGAACATTTTTAAAAAATAAGATTAAATATTAAATAAATTTTTTAGTTTATTCATTTAAAGTAAAGGAGGATTTATGATAGATATAATATTTGAATTTGAAAATAAAAGAGCAGCTGCCTATGATAATAAAAAACTTATTGGTAAATCTACAATATCTTCTAATGAAAAATTTTGGATAATTAATCATACCGAAGTAGATAAGAACTATACTGGTCAAGGTATAGCTAAAAAACTCATAAAAATTATAGTTGATGAAGCTAGAAAAAAAAATTTAAAAATTTTACCTCTTTGCTCATATGCCAAAAAAGAGTTTGAGAAAAACAAAGAATATCAAGAAATAATATATTAAATTTAAAAAATTTTTAATAAAGAAAGACTGAAAGGTTTTTAGTTCCCTTTCAGTCTTCAATGTAATTTAAAAATTAATAATCAAGAGATGATAAATACACAAAATTATTTACACTC